>NZ_JASBRC010000002.1:0-179396 GCF_029960715.1 Arthrobacter sp. AL05 | reverse complement strand
CTTCACCGCCACCACCGACGAACCAAAAATCTCCGCCATCGAAATCATCCCCGCCGGTGCTCCGGACACCACGGCGCCAGCGGCCCCCGCCGGGCTGAGCGCAACCGCCGGGACCAACACCGTGAACCTGGCCTGGACCGCCGGGACCGAACCGGACCTCGCCGGATACCACGTCGAACGCGCCACCACCGCAGCCGGCCCCTGGAACCGCCTGACCGGGACCACCCCCATCACCGGGACCACCTACACCGACACCACACCCCCGGCCAACACAACCCTGCTCTACCGCATCATCGCCATCGACACCTCCGCCAACGCCTCGGCCCCCTCGGCCACCGCAACGGCCACCACCACAGCCCCCGCCACCCAACAACCCATCCGCATCAACGCCGGCGGACCAGCCCTCACCACCGGAGGCGTGAACTGGCTCGCCGACACCTACTTCACCGGCGGAAAGTCCTACACCAACCCCCAAGTGACCGCCATCGCCGGAACCACCGATGACCCGCTCTTCCTCAGCGAACACAGCGGCGCCGGCGGCTTCAGCTACGCCATCCCCGTCCAACCCGGCAACTACACCGTCAAACTCCACTTCGCCGAAATCTGGCACGGAGCCACCGGCGGCGGACCCGGCGGACCCGGACAACGCGTCTTCAACGTCAACCTCGAAGGCGGCACCCCCGAAATCACCAACCTCGACCTCAACGCCACCGTCGCCCCGATGACAGCCCACACCATCACCCAACAACTGAACATCACCGACGGCACCCTCAACCTCGACTTCACCGCCACCACCGACGAACCAAAAATCTCCGCCATCGAAATCATCCCCGCCTGAAACCCGGCAGTAGCGCCGGGTCCGCACGACAGCGCAGCAGGTGCCGCCCTTGGCGGCACCTGCTGCGCTGTCGTGCGCCAAGCCGGTCTATCGCGGAACGGAGCCCGGGCCGGGAAGATCGAGAGGCCGGCTGACGCCGAGCCTGGCGAAGATCCTGTACAGCTGCCGTTCGATGCTGCGCTCCGAGACCCGGAGCAACGCAGCAATCTCGGCATTGCTGGCGCCGCCGGAGACCAGGCCACGGATCTCGGATTCGCGGGCCGTCAGCGCCGGGGCAGGCTCTGAATCGACGAACCCCAGGTGCGGGGGCATCCCGAGAGCCGCCAACCGTTGCTGGACCTGTGCCCGGACAGCAGGCAGGCGGCGATGGTCCGATTCCTGCGTCAGGCACCATTCGGCCTGCTGCGCGGATTCGAGCGCCAGACGCAGGTAGCCTGCGGCCAGGGCGGCATCGCCGGTCCTCATCAGGCCGGTCGCATCGGACTCGGCAACCGCGCGCGCAAAATCATGCACCAACGCAGACTCCGGCCCGTCAACGGCGCTGCTGCTTATGGCGAGGGCGGCAGCGCCTGGGGTATCGCCCGGGACCAGCGCCAGCCTCCGTATTTCCGTTTCGATCCAGCGCAGGCCCTGGCCCCGGGCCAGTTCCGCAAGGGCCGTCAGGGAGCTTTGGCTATCCCGTCTGGCAAGAGTGCCGGCGGCGACCGTGGAATACGCTTCGACGAGGAGACGCAGGACCAGTGGTTCACCGCCGGGGAGCCGTCGGAACGACGCCAAATGTTCGTGGCCGGCGTCCCGGTCCCCTGCCGCGGCCGCCGCATATGACGCAGCCGAGTAGACGAAGCAGCGCAACTGCCAGGGATCCGCTACCTTGAGTTCTTCTGCGGCGAGTGACATAGCTGCCAGGGCTTCAGGCATCCGGCCTTGTCGGATCATCGAGAATCCGCGCATGGCCTGGAGCATGCCGCCGCTTCGTATCAGCCGCGGGGGGTACGCCCTGGCGTAGTCGTCGATGGCGGCCGCGGCGGGATCCCATTCCCCCGCCAAGGTGAGAACCAGGCAGTGCCGCATCAGCAGGTCCTCGTCGATCAACGGCAGAGCCAGCTCGTGGCACTTAGCGTCTTGCCAGGCTTGCTGGTCCAGGGCGCGTCCCGCGAGGACACGCCCCTGGGCACTCCAGATCAGGGCGAGCAACGAAGAAGCCGGAATGCGGATCGTTGCCGGCGCCCCTGTCCCTTCGATCACAACGCGGAGTCTGCCCTCGACTTCGGTCAAGGAACCGCTCGGGTCGAAGACGTTGATGTCCCCGACCCCATCGCGGAGGGGCTCCGCAGGCTCCGGCAGCAGCGCCGGGCCAAGGTTTAGCGGCGTTGCGTATCCACTGCCACGTTCTGCTGCGACCGCCTTGAGCCTGGCAGCCAGCGCTGCCGAGAGGTAGGGCTCATCGGTTCCGTGCAAACCAGTGGCCTGCTGGAGCAGGCCACTGGCGATCCGGGGCCGGCCCGAGGTGAATTGAGCGTAAGCCGCCTGAAGACGGGCCTGCGGCAAAAAAGACTCGTCGCCGACGGCAGCTGCTGTTCGCAGCGCGGCGTTCGGGTCGAGAGCAACATTGGCCAGGCGGGACGCCCGGAGAAGATCGGCCGCGGGGACGCGGGCACCGCAATCCATTGCCCAGCGGACCTGGTTCCGGAACGCTTCCGGGCGAAGCTGCCCGCCGCCGGGTAGGGCCAGTAGGCTCCCCCGCAGGCGAGCGCTGCGTCCGGCCGGAATCTGTCGACGCACAATTTCACCGATGAGCGGACTTGCGGGCCGAACCCGCCGGTCTCCGGAACGGGAGACCTCGATGATGCCGGCCCGTTCCAGTGCGTCGACGGCCTTGGGATTGCTGAATCTCAGGAGCTGGCCGACGCTCAACGGCCCGGCCAATGCCACCAGGGCGGCGGCAAGATTTGCCTCCGAGGAGAGCCCCCGGAGTTGATGGTGCACGAGGTCTGCTTCCGGGAATCCGGCCAGCACCGGCTCAGCGACCAGCAGCCATACCCCATGCCGCAGCGCGAGCGCCCCGGTCCGCCGGCAGTGTTCAATCAAGGACAGCACCATAAACGGGTTCCCCGCGGCGAGATAGGAAAAGCTCGCACTGACCCACGGTGAAACGTCGCAGCGCAGGACTTGTTCGCATAGCTGGTGGACTTCCGCCCGGTTCAGCGCTGCAAGCTCGTATTTCGCGACGATTCCGTCGTCCCAGAGTGCCAGGAACTCTTTGGGGATCAATGTTCCGGGTCCGCTGGTGGCGAGGAGGCCTGCTGCGCCGGTGGCCACTGCCTGCGCCACCAGGTGCAAGGTCCCCCGGTCCAGGCTCTGGGCATCGTCGACCACAAAGAGCGGCCGCCCGGACCTGGACCTGAGTCTGCTGGTCATGGCTTGGAGAACGGCGGGGTAGGAGTCGAGGTCCCGTGCCGGCAACTCGGCCAGATGCGGCGCCAGCACCCCGAAGGGGACCGCCGCGAGCGCCGGTGTCGCGGCCAGACGGATATAGGGCGGTTGGTCTCGAAGTTCGTGCAGAACAGCCGTGGTCACGGCGGTTTTGCCGGTGCCGGCGCCTCCGACGATCAAAGCCCCGGATGTGCCTGCGTCGCTGAGGGAGCCCGCAACCGCCTTAACGAGCCTGGCACGGGCAACGAGCATGGCGGGTTGGTTCAGGCTTTCCACATTCCCCACCTTTCCTCCGAACTGCTGGGTCACTGCCTCATCCCCGGTGTGCGGGTCCGGCTGTTAGCGCAGCCGGAACTAACAGCGCCCGCGGCGGTCAGCCGAGACGGACATTGTCCACCGGGCCGGACATCACTTCTTTGAGCTCGGCCCGGCTTGCAACATGCAGTTTCGCGTACACCTGGTACAGATGGCCCTCCACGGTCCGGACCGAAACGTGGATCTGTTCGGCGATCTTCCGGTTGGAGGTTCCGCTGGCTGCCCGGACGGCGACCTCGATCTCCCTGGCCGTAAGCGTTGACGTCGTCAAGGAATGCAGCCCATTCTTCGGACCGCCGATCCGGTCTTCCACGGACTGTTGCATACGCTGGGCAATCCTCAGTGAAATCCGGTTGCCGGCATCGTGGGCGCAACTAACCGCCTTGCGCGCCGCATCCCTTGCAAAGATGGTGTGGCCCAGCTCTTCGGCATCCTTGGCAGCCCCAAGCAGCTGCTCGCTGTCGGACTTCTTTAATCCCTCTGCCAGCCGGAGGCACAGTGCTGCGAACCGTCCATTGACCTGGGTTGCAAGGCCGGCCAGTTTCTGGCCCACCTGCCGGTCCCCCAAACGGGCCGCCGCAGACAAGAACAGCAGGCCGGTGCTCAGAGCGCCCGCGGCCTCATCGATGTCGGCTTCTGCCGTCAGGAACCGAATGGCGGCCGTCCGTTGTCCGAGCTCGGCACGGGCGGACAGCTCGTAGTACCTGGTCATCCGCTCGGCGATCCAGGCCCCCTTGGCGTCCTTCTTACCGAGCGCTGACAACATGGCCTCGGCCTTGTCTTCCTCCCCCTGCAGGCAGGCTGCATAGGCGCCCGCGGACGTGGCAAGTGCCCAGAGGGATTCGTGATCCTGGACCTTAAGCTGCAGGAGGCCGGCCTGGAGCTTGGGCAAGGCCTCGCTCAGCAGCCCTCGATGCAGATCCACAATCCCTTGCCCGATCTCGAAAATGCCGCCCAGCCGGGCCTGCGGCTCGGCGGTCGCCGCGGCCGCAGTCAGGCACGCGCTGGCCTCGCCAAATTTTCCGCAGAGCAGCAGCAGCAGCAGGAAGCGGCAGCGGATCTGCCGGATCGATGTGTCCGAAATTCCGCTGCGGACGGCGGCAGCCATCACCTCCCGGCCCAGTGCTGTCGCTGCCAGGACATCGCCGGTGGCAGCCATCGCCTCGCAGACCAGGCTGGCGGCCACAATCTTCCTTTCGCTGCCTAAATCGCAGGTGTCCACGTCGGCAAACATCGTCAGGACATCCTGGTAGCGGCCCTCAAAAACGGCCAATTCCGCGCTGGCGCTCCGCAGCTTTTCGCGGAGATCCGCCACGTTCGCCTCCAGTGGCTGCGCCTCAAGCCGTCGTCCGATTTCCAACAGCCTGGCGCCTGCCTGGGCGGCTGTCGCGGGCTGGCGCTTGTCCAGTTCTGCGCGAAGAAACTCAATGGCAGCCCAATCAGCGAACTCAGCATCCTTTTCGAGCGTGTGGCCCAGGACCTGCAAAACCCGCCGGGCCGAATCCTCGTTATTGACGTTGAGGTGAGCACGAGCAGATTCGATCGCGGCCCCGACCATGGATTCCTGTCCGTCAATCTCCTGAATGAACCTCAGCGCAGCGGTGGGATCAGACTCATCGTTTGCCATCTTCGCTGCCGAGAGTGCACGTCCGGGCCGTACTTCCTCGCCGCAATCCAGCGCCCACGCAACTTCCTTCGAGCCCGCAGCGTCTGCCCGTTCCGATTCCTCCATCCCCGCGCCGAGGCGCCGCCGGAGTTCGGCGCTGCGCCCTGGCGGCACGACGCTGGCCACAATGCTCGCCACTACCGGGTTGGCAATACTGACAGTCGGCGGATGGTCGTGGCTGACCCGGATCATGCCACGCTCCTGGAGTGCGTCCATGTCCTGGGAATTGGCAACATTCATTAGGGTCTGCAGCGGCACGGAACCGGCGAGGGACAGCAGCTCGAAGACATCGCGCTGGCCGCTGCTCAGACGGTTGAGCCGGGCCCTGACGACGTCCCGGATTTCTCCGGTCAGGGAAACCGGCCGATCGCCCAGGATCCAGGTGCCGTCCTGACGGACAATGGTTCCCAGCTTGATCTGCTCCCGGGTCAAAGAGTGCAGGAACAGTGCGTTGCCGCCGCTGGCGTTCCACAACGCCCGGGCGGCAGCGTGCGAGAAGTGCCCGCCGTATTCGTGCTGCAGGGTGGTGGCGGTTTCGGTGAAATCGAACGGGCCAAGGTCCACCCGGCGCAGCATGTCATCCTTCCACAGCCCCATGATGTCGCCGCCGACATTGGGCAGGTCCACACATGCTGCCAGCAAGGACACATGGCCGCCGGCGCTTAACTGGGCAACCATCATCGTCGAGAGCTCGTCGAGGTCGTGGGCGTTGTCGACAAACAGAACAACCCGGCGTCCCTTGGCTTTGCTGTGGAGCAGCTGTGTCAGCCCGCGGAGGACCATCAGCGGATGCTCGAGGTGCGAGGCATCGAGGTCATTCAAGAGCACACTCAGGGCACCGTAGGGAAGCTTCGAGGAGATGGAGCTGCCCCGTACCTGGACCACAAGATGGCCGTCCCCGAGCTGTTCGACCGCGCGCTGGGCCAGGAAGGACTTGCCCGCGCCGTGCTCCCCCACCAGGACAACGCCGCAGCCTGGACCGGATTGCAGCCCGGCGAGAATGTTCGCGACGAGGTCCCGACGGGCATATGGCCTGTCGTGCCACCCCGGATGTGAGTGTTGGCTGGAAGGAACTGGGACTGTAGTGCCGCTGCCCGCGGGCAAGCTACCGCTGTGCTGAAACATGTGAGAGACCTTCGCAATCAAAGTGTGACCAGTGATAAATCAAACCTATGGAGGCTGGACTACTTCAACATGCGTAAGAACTACTCGAATCCAGGGGCGGAGATTGGTTCCATCTACGTAGGTGTACTCAGATAGGACCGGCGAAGCGGCGACGCCGGGTAAGTAGTCCCGACGGGCCTAACCGGTTGCCGCCATGGGGGCGGTATCCCCGGCTAGTAGGCCCCTTCGGGACTGATCACTACCTTCAAGGTCCGCCAGAGAATGACCACGTCTCCCCACATGGACCAGTTCTCCACATAGTAGAGGTCAAGGCGCACAGCGTCCTCCCACGGCAGATCCGAGCGTCCGCCAATTTGCCAGAGTCCTGTAATCCCGGGCTTTGTCAGCAGCCGGCGGTTGATATTGCGTTCGTACAGCTCGACTTCCCGGGGCAACGGAGGCCTCGGGCCAACCATGCTCATGTCGCCGCGGAGCACATTCCAGAACTGCGGGAGCTCATCGAGGGAGTACTTGCGCATCCATCGACCGCACCGGGTGATCCGTGGATCGTGTTGGATCTTGAACAGCACTCCCGCGGCCTGGTTCTGTGCCATCAGCGCGTTCAGGTCGTCCTCCGCGCTCTCCACCATCGAACGGAACTTGAGCATGTAGAAACGTTTCCCGTCCTTGCCCACGCGTTCCTGCCGGAAGAAGGACGGTCCCGGGCTGTCCGAGCGGACGATCAAGGCCAGGACGAGGAAAACCGGTGCGAGGGCCAACAGTGCGCCGGCGGCGAGGACCACGTCCATCGCACGTTTTATCCGGTGCTTTCCACCGGCGTACCGGGGCAGGTCCACATGCATCAGGGGAAGTCCTTCCACCTGGCGCAGGTGCATCCGGGGACCGGCAACGTTGGTGAGGTTTGACGCCAGCACCAACTCGGCCTGATGCTCCTCCAGCATCCAGCCCAGCTCACGGAGCCCGTTGTTTCCACCCGGCATCGGCCCCGCCACAATAACCGCCGTCGCGCCGGCTTCCTGGACGGCCGGGACGATGTCGTTCAGGCCGCCAAGGATCGGGACTTCGCGGTTATCAATACGGAGCGACGTCCCTGCCGTCCCCCCGGAGACCAGTGTTCCAAGTACTTCGAAGGTTGCACCGGACTTTCGATTCAACTGCCGGATGACATACCTGACATCCTCAGGTTCCCCGGAAACCACAACCCGGGAAAGGTAGTGGCCCCGGAGCCGCTGGGAGTTAATCCATTGCCGCCAGATCCACCGGCTTCCGGCCAGCCCGAGGATTCCCACCGGCAGCCCCACAAGAAACATTGCCCCTGCAGCGTTCCACTGGGTCAGCACGGCAACCATGGCGGCCAGCCCGAAAACGTTCAAGGTCGCGGCCACAACGCGTTTGTATTCGTCCGACCCTACGCCCAGAATGGTCGAGTCCCGGGTCCGGTACACAACGAGGAACGCCGCCCACAGCAGTGCGACGCCCGCGGCGAAAACCACGGAGCCGCCGCCGCCAAGGGGTACTCCGGCGCCGGCGGAGAGGTCAGCTGACGCCTCGGCCTCGATACCGGAGGCCGTAGCCAGCAGTACAACGAGTATGTCGGTGCAGCGCAGGCCCCGCCGATAGAACTTGACCCAGGCCCGGCCGGAAGTACTTGGTGCGCGGGCCGCCAGCGGCACGGCGGCCGGCTGCAGCAACGGCAGGGCTGCGGCTGCTTGCCCCCCGGAACGCCACGCCGTTGCGGCGGGTATCCAGCGGGTTTGCCAGCTCCGGTGTGAATGCCTTGGCTGGGCCTTGGTGCTGCTCATAACACCCACCGGCCGTGGGCCGCTGTCTGCAGAGGCAGACAGCGGCCACGGGTGGAGGCTAGGGAGCCGACGGCGGCTGGGGGGGGAACCTCGGTCTCAGAAGGTTCCGACGCCGTCGGCTCCGTCAAGGGGGTCAGCACACATCGTGCGGACCGTTGAGGAGACCGGTTAGGGAAGAATATTTGACCCGGAGCACCATGCCGGACAGTCTCGACGACCCGGATGGTTCCGCGCGGATCATGGCTCGAAGCCGCAGCTAGCAACGGTTCCGCCCGGGACATGGGCTTACTTGTTTCATCAGGATTCCACATTTGAGACCTTCATCGAGGTTGTCCGTCTGGTGCCTGAAATCAATTAAGCCGGTCCCCGGGCCCGGGCACACCGGTAGTCCATACTCGATTTACGGCCCCGGCCCGGCGGGTGTGTGGCGGTGCCTACTTGGAAACGCAGGCGCTCGGGATCCGGTGCCGCATTCAACTACGTGGTCGCCTACGCGGCGCCGGGAGTGCGTACCTAGGCCACCCGGCCGAGCAGGCATGGCACTGCCCCGGCAGCCGTGCGCCCGGACAGGGACGGGATGGAGGTGCAGCCAGGGATGGCCCGGAAGGAACCTGGCGGCTTAGCTGCCGGCCGAACCGGGGAGTTGGTCGCGGCCTTTGATGTTGAGCTTTGCATAACTGCGGTAAAGGTGGCCCTCAACGGTCCGGACGGATACCTGCAGCTCCGCGGCTATCTGCCGGTCACCGAGGCCACGCACCGCCAGCGCTACGATGTCGCGTTCACGACGGGTCAGCAGGCCCAGGGCGTCGTCCTCAGCTTCCTCGTCCTGTGCAGCGACACCGTCTGCCCTTTCCAAGCACCGCTTCCGCTGGGCCATCGCCATCCGCTCGCGCAGGGTATCACCGGTTCCCCGGTATCCGTCAGCAGCGGCGTCGTAGGCAAGCGCCGCGAAACCCCACAGCTCAGCCGCTTCGCAGCTCTTCCCGGCTTCCAGATGGTCGGTGGCCCGGTCGGAGCTGATCGCCGCCGCATAGTGGCAGATCGCAGCCGGCCTGGGGCCTTCCAGCCCGGGTCGGAGCTCAAGCAGCCTGGTCGCCGCGTCCCGGTCTCCGAGGGACAGGCAGAACGCCAGCGAGTCCAGTTCCAGGCCTGCGGTGGAACCGTCGCCGGGTGGCCGGCCCAGTGCGCGCAGCTCCGTAACGGCGCCCGGGTAATTACCGAGCCGAGCCTTGCCGTAGGTGACTGCCATCTGCGAGAGAACGCGCAGGTACCGGGACACCGGCCGCGGCGCAGCTTCATAGTCGGCGAGGAATGCCGCGGCTTTGTCGGTGGCACCGACGTCGGCGGCTGCGGCGAACGCCATCGAGGCAGTCAGGGCGAAGAGCTGCTGGGGATCCGTAAGCCGCAGCGACTCCAGCGCCACACTGAGCGTCGTCAGCGCCTGCGACGCTTTGCCTTGATACAGCTGGATAATACCCTGCGCGGCGTGGACTCCCCCGCCGAAGGAGATGAGGTTGGGTCCCTGGCCTGCTGCCAGTCCGGCGAGGAGCTTTCCGGCAGCTGCCCAGTCGCCGCCATGGACCACGGCGGCCACCGCCCGTGCAACGAGGAATTCCGCGAGGAAATACAGTTCATCGACCCCCGTGCCTGCGGTTTCCAAGGCTTCGGAAATAACAGCGAAGGACTGAACGGCCTTGCCCTGGACCAGGAGCCGCTCCGAGGCCAGCGCCAGCCTGAACGCTGATTCCAGGGTGTTGGCCGGGGCGGCTTCGTCGGCCACGTCCGTATCGGCACCCTGCCGGTATTCCCCCGCAAGTGCATACACCATGGCGTGCATGGTGGCGTACCGCTCCCGGGTGGCACCGAGGATTTGTTCGGCGTCATCCGGGTTGGCCCTGGCCAGCCGCTCCCCGGCAGCCAGGAGTGCCCGGGCCCGGTCCATGATGTCCGCCGGCGCGTGGCCCAGGGCTGCCTGGACAGCGGCCCACATCAGCGTTCCCGTCAGGAGGACAGCTACGCTCTGTCCTTGGGCGAAGTCGACCTCCAGGATGTCCCGGGCTGCGGCATAGTCCGAGGTATTGAAGTAGGTCCGTGCCGTCACTGCCCGTGCTGCCACCTGCAGTTCAGGGTCCTTGACCAGCGCAGCGGCCCGGCGGGCCAAATCATCCTCGTAGAGCCGGCTGGCCAGGGCGGCTGCCCGCAGCAGCTGGCGGTCTTCGACTTCCACTCCGCAGTCCATCGACCAGCTCACCTGGCGAAGCAGGCCTTCTGCCGACGTCGGTTCACTGCCCATCAACCGGAGCAGGCTCTGCCGGAGCTGCAGGCTGCGGGCCGGCGATATCAGGTTGCGCAAGGCGTCCCCGTACGTCGAGTGCCACAGGCGCAGTTGAGGGTACGGTGCCGGCGTCACCCGGATCAATTCATGTTCGATCAGGGCCGCCACCGGATCTTCGCCCACAGCGGATTCGATAGCATCCCGGGTCACGGGCTCCGCCAGGGCAATCAGGTTCAGTGCCTGGCGCTCTGCCGGTGAGCGCCGGAGCAGTTGCCGGCGCACGACGTCCGTCAACCGGGCCCCGTGGCTCTTGAGCGGACGCAAGAGCAACCAGACCCCGTTACGCTGCAGCAGCGTGCCATCGGCCTTCGCGTCGGCGATGAGGCCACTGAGCAGCAGCGGGTTGCCCGCCGAGGCTTCCCATAGGATCTCCGCAACGCTGGGCAGGACCTGCGGCCCCAGCGTTGCTTCCAGCATGTGGCTTGTCTGCTCGCGGGTCAGCGGGCGCAGGTCGAGGCGTTTCGCGATGCCCTCAAACCACAGCTGCAACAGCGGTTCCGGCAGGCCGGGCCGCGTCTGCGCTGCTACGAGCATTTTTGCCCAGCCGGCAGCGGCAAGTTCCACCAGGATGCCCGCCGTCGACTCGTCGAGGTCGTGGGCGTCGTCCACCACCAGCAGCAGGGGCTTTTGGGAGACGCGGCGCTCTTCCTCCAACCGGGACCAGAACGTCCTGAGTACCGCGAGTTGAGAAGTGGCTTCCTGCACGGGCAACCCGACGATAAAAGGACCCAGCACGCCGTAGGGGACATTGGCCAGCGAGGCGCTGCCATGAATCCGGACCGGCGTTACGGCATGCTGAAGTTCGGCGACCACGGCTTCCACGAGGGTCGACTTGCCGATTCCGCTGTCGCCGAACAGGAGCACAGCGACGTGGTCGGGGCCGAGGACCGACTCCACCGCCAAACGCGCCTCCTCCGTCCGCCCGATCGGGACTCCGGCTGCAGCGGCTGGGCGCGGCGCGGCCCGGCGCTTCCTAGATGAGTCCAAGGAGATCACTTCGTGACGAAACTCCCAGCTTAGTGAACACCTGGTAGAGGTGTCCTTCCACTGTTCGGACGGAAATGCCGATGGACAGCGCGATGTCCTTGTTTGATTCGCCGTTGCCAGCGAGGGCGGCAATCTGCCGTTCCCTGTCCGTGAGCAACGGCCCCCTGCTCCTGGGCATGATCGGCAGGGCCGGCAGGGAATCGGCGAGGCTTTCAAGCATGGCGTGCGCGGCGCTGGCCTTGCTGCTCAGCCCTGCGGCCTTGGCGAAGTCGAAGGCCAGAGCGGCGCAGCGGGCCTGGACCGCATCGAGTTCCATGGCCGCCGCCTGGCTGGCGGCCGCCATGATGATGGCAGCGTCCTTCTTGCGGCTGCCCTCGGCAATAGTCCGGGTCAGCTCCGCAAGGGGCCCCTGGCGTAACTTCGCGGTCTGCTCCAGGAACTCGAAATCCTTGGTCGTGCCGTGGACGGTCGCACCAAGCATAGAGATGCCGGCCAGGGTGAATCGGCCCGCCCGGAAGTGTGCCTCCGCCGCGTGCACAAGCCTGTCCTTCGCCTCCGGTTCCCCCAGCCAGCGGGAAGCCATGTCCATGCAGAAGTCTGCGGCACTTCGGACCGCGAAACGGGCGGAAGCGTCCGCTGAGCGTGCCCGGGCCAAGTAGCTGGTGGCCTCCACGGAATGCCCGGCCTGGGCGTATGCGAAAGCCGTTGCCGCGTAGGCCTGCCGCAGCGATTGCAGGCTCGCCCGAACTTCCAATTGCGCGACGGCTGCCAGGAGCGGCTCGATGGCCAGGTAGCCGCGGCCCGCGTACACGTAAGCGAGCCCGGCGGCCAGATCAGTCGGTGCGCTGCCGGAATGCTGCCCATGGCCCGCCCGGCCACCGGCATCCTTGAGGATGTCGATGCTCTGGCGCCACTTCCCGGACAGCAGGAGCGCGTTAAAGGCCCGCCATGCGAAGTTTTCCCGGATCCGCGGCACATTGGACCATTCCCCAAGCTGGCCCTCAATCTCGCGCATCAGTTTGAGAGCCTCTATTTCCTTGCCTGTCATGCACAGGGCTTCCATCAGGATGATGCGGCACCTGAGCCTGTGCAGGGCGCTAACGTCTTCGCCTTCCGCGGAAGCCGCTGACCTTAGCCGGTCCATCATGGGCTCATAGTCACCAACAAAGGAGAGGTAGCCGAATTCGCAAAGGTCCAAACGCAGTTGTGCGCCCGCCAGCTCCCGCAGCTGGTCCGCGCTCTGGCCTCCGCCGGGTACCTGGAGCCGCTCCCGCGCCTGCCGGACCAGGCCAGGGACCTGATCGCTCCGGTCCTCGAGCCAGGACATACAGTCCACCTTGGCGACAATCAGCTCCGTGTACGCTTCTGCCCCGAGCTCGTCAAGCTGATCCCCGGAGACGTCGTCCAAGGCAGCCATGGCCTGCAGCGGCAACCCCAGCTGAAGGTAGGCTGCGGACTTGGGCAGCTGCCCCGCGGCCCATTCCGGATCCTCAGGGGTCAAGTTGCTGACGCATTTGAGTGCAAATTTTGGGTCAAAGAGCTTAACGGCGGCGCCGGCAGCCGCCACGGCGTGGGCCGGTGCCAGGGCGCTGTCGCAGTCGTGGGTCCACGCCGCGTAGGCCAGCAGGTCCTCCACAGTCAACTCGTTCAATTCGTCCGGCTGGTGCCCGGGCACCTTGTCCCGCAATTCCAGCCTGCGCTCCACGCTCAGCCAGTTGCGGACGATATCGCCGAGGTAGCGGTCGCCCAGCGACACAAGATGGCGGCCCGCCCGGTCGACGACGATCTGGCCGGCGTCTTCCATGTCGGCGACAAGACCGGGGCCGTACATTTGCGCGAGCCGGGCCAGGGGCAGCGTCCGGGCGCACGACAGTACTTCGATGAGTTCACGCGCCAAGGGTTTTTCACGCGCGTACCGGGCCCGGACGATGTCTTCAAGTGCGGTGCGGCCGTCAAGGACCACCTCATCCACCAGGGTCCAGACAGAGCCCGAGAGCACGAGGTTGCCGCGTTCGATCTGCTCGGAGACAACTGCCTGCAGCAGGGTCGGGCTGCCGCCCACAATTCGATGCAATTGGCTCGCCAGCGCGGTGGACACCCGGTGACCGAGGGCGGCCTGGAGCACCTCAAGCGTCTCAACCTCGGTGAGGTTCGCGAGCCGGACTTCGGCAAGCCGCCCGGCAGTGATGAGCCAGTAGAAGTCCGGCGGAAGGTCGGCCGTACGCTGCGCGGTAGCAACGAGCCGTGCAGTCCCGGTCTGCACAAGGTTGAGCAGGACACCGGTGCTCAACTCGTCAAGTGCGCCCGCGTTGTCCAGCAGGATGACACACCTGCGCCCGGCCGCGTCGTCGCGGATCAGGGCCGTGATGCCCTGCAGGATGGCCGTCGGCGACCCCAGGGAGCTTTGTGGAAGGCGGGCGAGCGTAAAAGCCAGGCACCCGTAGGGAGTAGTGGACCCGGAACTGCGCAGCTGAAGGGTGTAGACGTCGGGTCCGAAGCCCGAGACCACTGTTCGACCGACGAGGGTCTTGCCGACACCGCGGTCCCCGGTGATGACAACCCCCACGTGGTCGTCGGCGAGCAGGGCACTGCGGACCCGGTCGGCGTCGGCACGGCGCGCAAGACCGGACCACCTCTGCCCGTCCAGCGGACCGGTGGGAAGTTCTTCTGCGGCGGGTACCCACGTAGTGGAAACATTCCCCCAGCCCAGCGTTTCCCTCGACATCTTGTTTCCTTCGTACCGCGTTGCGGACAGCAAAACCTGAGACCGTCCGCTTCGACGTGGCGTATCCCTACATGAGAGTAGAGCGATCATATAGGCATTTCAGGAGGTGCGGAAGCAATTGGCTGGCTTTCCCCGGCACGTGGCGAATGCGCTGCAGCGCAATGGCCGGTGAGTTTTCGGCTAGGGGGCCTTCGCCGGGTGGAACTGCTGCTGCGCGGCCGCCAGACCGTCACGGACCAAAACTTCAACGGCATCGGCCGCCGCGTCGATCAGGAAAGGAAGTTCCTTCTTCTCTACGCCGGAAAAGTCCTTCAGCACAAAGTCGGCGGTGTCCATCCTGCCCGGCGGGCGCCCGACGCCGACCCGGACACGCAGGTAGTCCTTGGTGGCGAGGGCCTTGGAGATATCCCGCAGTCCGTTGTGGCCGCCTTCCCCGCCGCCCAGTTTCAGCTTTACCGACGTAAAAGGCAGGTCGATTTCGTCGTGCACGGCGATTACGTGGCCGGGCTCGACGTCGTAAAACCTGGCCAGCGCCGAGACCGGGCCGCCGGATACGTTCATATAACTCAGCGGCTTGGCCAGTACCACCCGGGGGCCGCCGATTCCAAAGCGACCTTCCAGGACCTGGGCCCGGGACTTGTGGGATTTGAAACCGCTCCCGATCCGGGCTGCGAGTTCATCGAGGACCATCTGCCCCACGTTGTGCCGATTGTGGGAATACTCCGCTCCGGGGTTGCCAAGCCCTGCGATCAGCCAGGTGTCAGTCATGGGTCAGTCCTTCGGTAAGGCGGGCCGGTTCCGGAAGCGGGAGGTGGCGCTGCCGGGCCGAGACAACGGCGGCCGGGCCCCTGCAGGGACCCGGCCACCGGAGACTTCGCGGGAACTACTCGGCTGCGGCCGAGGAGCCTTCGGTGGTGTCGGCTGACGCCTCTTCCTCGGAGACCTCGGTTGCTTCGGAGATGTGGACGACGAGGGACTCGGCGTCGGCCAGCAAAACGGAGCCCGTGGGCAAAACGAGGTCGGAAGCGTGGATGTGCTCACCGGCGGTGCGGCCCTCGATGCTGACCTCGACGGACGTCGGCAGGTGGGTTGCCTCAGCTTCAAGGGAAATGAGGGTCATTTCCTGGTTGTACACGTTGCCGGGCGCCAGTTCGCCGGTCAGGTGCACGGGAACGTCGACGGTGACCTTTTCGCCGGTACGCACGGTCAGGAGGTCGAGGTGCTCGATGATCTGCTTGATCGGGTCCCGCTGGATGTCCTTGACCAGGGCAAGGTGCTGCTCGCCGTTGATGTCCAGGGTCAGCAGGGCGTTCGCCGCGCGGACGGCCAGGGTGGTGGACTTGGCCGGCACCGTGATGTGGATCGGCACGGCACCGTGGCCGTAGATGACGGCCGGGATCAGGCCAGCCATACGGGCCCGACGGGCGAAGCCCTTGCCGAATTCGGTGCGGACTTCAGCTGCGATTTTGTGCTCGGACATGGATATCTCCTAGGGACTAGCGGCGGTCAGCAAGGGCGGAGGTCTGTTTGCGACCTTCAACGCCGGGCGGCCATGCGGCCGCCCTTCCGAAGGGAGATTCAGACCCAGTCGATAACGGAGACCAGCAGACCGGTTTCCATAGATACGGATGACCGGCGCTCTCCCTCGCCAAGGTTTCGGTACAAGGTTACCAGTGCGGGACCCGGATCGTAAAAACGGTCCCGCACCGGCTGCCGCGGAGCGGCCTCGAACGGTGGTTCAGGCGTTGCCGTCAAACAGGCTGGTGACGGAGCCGTCGTCGAACACTTCGCGGATGGCGCGGGCGATCAGCGGCGCGATCGAGAGCACTGTGAGCTGCGGGAAGTGCTTGCTGGGGTCAATCGGCAGGGTATTGGTGACGACAACCTCGCGGGCCCCGGACTCGGACAGCCGCTGGGCTGCGGGATCGGAGAAGACGGCATGTGTCGCGGCGATAATAACGTCTTTGGCGCCGGCGTTCTTGAGCACCTGGACCGCACCGGAAATTGTTCCCCCGGTGTCGATCATGTCATCGATCAGCACGCAGGTGCGGCCCTCGACCTGGCCAACGACAGTCTTGGAGACTGCCTGGTTCGGGACGGTCAGGTCGCGGCTCTTGTGCACAAAGGCCAGCGGCGCCCCGCCGAGGCGCTCGGCCCACTGTTCGGCGACCCGGACACGGCCGGTGTCCGGGGAAACCACAGTGATGTCGTCGGAGCCGACGCGGGTACGGATGTAGTCCGCGAGCAGCGGAATGGCCATCAGGTGGTCCACCGGACCGTCGAAGAAGCCCTGGATCTGCGAGGTGTGCAGGTCCACGCTCATGATGCGGTCGGCGCCGGCGGTCTTGTACAGGTCGGCGATCAGGCGCGCAGAGATGGGTTCGCGTCCGCGGCCCTTTTTGTCCTGCCGGGCGTACGGGTAGAACGGCGACACAACCGTGATGCGCTTGGCGGAGGCCCGCTTGAGCGAATCGATCATGATGAGCTGCTCCATCAGCCAGTTGTTCAGCGGTGCGGGATGCGCCTGGATAACGAAGGCATCCGTCCCTCGCACACTTTCTCCGGCCCGGACGTAGATCTCGCCATTGGCGAAGTCGTAGGCGTCCAGTGGCAGCAGTTCGGTTCCGAGCTCCCTGGCGATCTCCCTCGCCAGCTCGGGATGCGCGCGCCCAGCGGCAAGCACCAGCTTCTTCTCGCCGTGTGCCGTAATTTCGCTCATTTTTGCTAGCCCTCTTCTGTAGATGCCGGAGTACTGGAGGAAGTTGTGGCGGCGCCGGCGGTCCGGGCCAGGGAGGCGGAAACGGAGTCCGGGCGGTGCTCGAGCACCCAGCCCTCGGCGTTCTGCTGTTTGGCCACGGACAGGACCAGGGCCCCCGGCGGAACATCGCGGCGGATGACCGCCCCGGCTCCGCTGTAGGCACCGTCACCGACCTGCACGGGAGCCACGAACACGGTGTTGGAGCCGGTACGCACGCCCGAGCCGATCACTGTGCGGTGTTTCTTCTCGCCGTCGTAGTTCGCGGTGATGTTTCCGCAGCCAATGTTGGTGTCCTCGCCGATTTCCGCGTCACCGGCGTAGCCGAGGTGGGAGAGCTTGGAACCGCGGCCGATCGTGACGTTCTTGGTTTCGTAGAAGGCGCCGATCTTGCCGGTCTCGCCGAGGACCGTACCGGGGCGCAGGTAGGTGAACGGCCCCACGCTGGCCCTGGCGCCGATTGTGGCGCCGGAACCGTGTGTCCGGATCACCGTGGCGCCCTCCCCCACCTGAACATCGGTGAGGGTGGTGTCCGGGCCGACGGCGGCGTTGCGCGCCACAGTGGTGCTGCCGTGGAGTTGTGTGTTGGGCAGCAGCCGGACGTCCTCGTCGAGGGTGACGGCGGCGTCGATCCAGGTTGTGGCCGGATCCACGATGGTGACACCGGCCCGCATCCAGGCCTCGACGGTCCGGCGGTTGAGTTCGGCACCGAGGGCCGAGAGCTGAACCCGGTCGTTGGCGCCCTCGACCTGCCAGCGGTCTTCGGTCACCACCGCTGCCACCCTGCCGCCGGCGGCGCGGGCGAGCCCCAGCACGTCGGTGAGGTACATTTCGCCCTGGGCGTTTTCGGTGGTGACGTGGGCCAGCGAATCGCGGAGCACGGCAGCGTCGAAGGCGTAGATTCCGGAGTTGATTTCGCGGATTTCGCGTTCGGCGTCCGTCGCGTCCTTGTGCTCCCGGATCCCGGTGACTGTTCCGTCCGTGGCCCGCAGGATGCGGCCGTAGCCGGTGGCGTCCGCGAGGACGGCGGTCAGCACGGTGACGGCGTTGTGGCCGGCCTCGTGGCTTGCGACGAGTTCGGCCAGCAGGCTCCCGGTGAGCAGGGGAACGTCGCCGTAGGTCACAACTACCGTTCCGCTGACCCGGCCTGCAGGGTGGAGTCCGTCGAGGGCCGCGAGTGCCGCTTGGACGGCGCGGCCGGTGCCTGGGATCTCGTCCTGGTCGACGACCAGCGCGGCCGGGTCAACGGCGGCGATGTGGGCGGCCACGAGGTCACGCTCATGCCGGACGACCAGGGCCAGCTCCTGCGGCCGGATGGTTCGGGCCGCATGCAGCGCGTGCGCGACGAGGGAGCGGCCACCGATCTCGTGGAGAATTTTGGGGGTACGGGACTTCATCCGGGTACCGGCACCTGCAGCTAGGACGATAACGGCGGCCGGGCCGGTCTTCTCGGGGCTCACGTACGGGCTCTCCTTGCTCAGTGGCTTAGCTCAGGCCGCTGCTTGGTGGATCTGGGTGGCCGGCGGCCGAGGCCAGCTGGTGCACCTTGGTTGCCGGATTCGCGCGGTTTCGGCTGACCAGACTCCGGTCGTGGCGCCAGATTCATCCTACTGGACCCACACCGGGCCGCGCCCTGCGGTGGCCGTTTACCGGCCACCGCGATGCGCAGCAGTTCCGCCCATAGGACTCGAACCTATACTCCACGGCTCCAAAGGCCGGGGTGCTGCCATTACACCAGGGCGGACCGTACCAAGGCGCTGGGCCTGTGGCACGAGAGTCAATTCTGCCATACTGCGCTCCGTGCACGCGCTGGCCCGGCTCCGGGGCCCGCAATGTCCTACCGGCGCACGCTCCCGGGCACGCCGGCACACTGAACGGCAGCACGGGAATTCAGGGCCACCGGGCCCCGTGGGACATGCCCGCCGCTGGCCCTGGCGGGTGGACATAACAGACCGGGTCCACTCCTGGCCCGGCCCGAGGGACATGTCCTGCGGGATTTAACTGACCCACGGGACATGTCCACTCCTGGCCCGGCCCGAGGGGCATGTCCGGGGGGCTGGGCGGTTACTCCCCCAGCACCTCGAGGGCACCGAGCCATTCAAGCTCGAGGGCTTCGCGTTCGACGGCGAGATCCTTGAGCTTCTTGTTCAGGGCACCAAGTTCGCCGACGGCCGAGGTGTCAGCGGCAGCGGCAGTCATCTGGGCGTGAATCTTATCTTCCTGCTGCTTGATTTTGCCGAGCTGGCGGTCGATCCGGTTTTTGGCCTTGCGGGCATCCCGCTTCTCGGCTTCGGACGGGCCTGTCGCTGCCGGGGCCGACGAGCCGCCTGCAGCGGTAACCGGGTTGCCTCCGCCGGTGATGGTGGACCCGGCCAGGGCCCCTTCGCGCAGTTCCAGGTACTGGTCCACACCGCGCGGCAGGGCTCGGATCTTGCCATCACCGAGGAGCGCCATCTGGTGGTC
The DNA here is from genome assembly GCF_029960715.1 of Arthrobacter sp. AL05. NCBI lineage: Bacteria > Bacillati > Actinomycetota > Actinomycetes > Micrococcales > Micrococcaceae > Arthrobacter > Arthrobacter sp. AL05. The sequence goes on along the minus strand of NZ_JASBRC010000002.1, from coordinate 159,952 downwards.
CGTGACGCGTTCGAGCAGGTAGCGGTCGTGGCTGACGACAACAAGTGTGCCCGGCCAGCCATCCAGGACGTCTTCGACGGCGGCGAGGGTATCGGTGTCGAGGTCGTTGGTTGGTTCGTCCAGCATCAGCACGTTGGGTTCTCCCACCAGCAGCCGCAGGAGCTGCAGCCGGCGGCGTTCACCACCGGAGAGGTCCTTGACCGGGGTCCACTGCTTCTCGTTGGTGAAGCCGAGTTGTTCCACGAGCTGGCCGGCGGTGAATTCCTTGCCCCCGACGTTGAAGGAGCGCTTCTCCCGCTCGATCACTTCGATGACGCGCAGGTCCGAGACGTCGTCGAGCTCCTTGACCTCCTGGGTCAGGACCGCGGTGACCACCGTCTTGCCGCGCTTGACTTTCCCGGCGGAGGGCTCGATCTCACCGTTGAGCAACTTCAGCAGGGTGGTCTTGCCGGCGCCGTTGACGCCGACGAGGCCCAGCCGTTCGCCGGGGGCGAGCCGCAGGGTGATGTTGTCGAAGAGCTTTTGGCCGGGTTCGCCGCCGAGGAAGTCCAGTGAGACGTTTTCGAGGTCCAGGACGTCCTTGCCGAGCCGGGCGGTGGCCATCTTGCTCAGTGCCGTCGAGTCGCGCGGTTCGGGGACGTCGGCGATCAGGGCGTTGGCTGCCTCGATCCGGAATTTGGGTTTGGCGGTGCGGGCCGGGGCGCCACGCCGGAGCCACGCGAGCTCCTTTTTTACCAGCTGCTGGCGCTTGCTTTCCACCACGGAGGCGGAGCGGTCACGTTCGGCTCGGGCCAGCACATACGCGGCGTAACCGCCGTCGAACGGGTCCATAATGCCGTCGTGGATTTCCCAGGTCTTGGTGCAGACTTCGTCCAGGAACCAGCGGTCGTGGGTGACGACGAGGAAGGCGCCCTGGTTGGCCCGCCAGCGGGTCTTCAGGTGCCGGGACAGCCACGCGACGCCTTCGACGTCGAGGTGGTTGGTGGGCTCGTCGAGCATAATAACGTCGTGGTCCTCGATCAGCAGCTTGGCCAGCGCCACACGCCGTTTCTGCCCGCCGGAGAGCGCGTGCACGTTGGCGTGCCAGTCGACGTCGGAGACGAGTCCGCCCATGACTTCGCGGATCTGGGGGTTGCGGGCCCACTCGTAGTCGGCCTGGTCCCCCACGATCGCAGCGCCGACGGTGAGGTCGCCGTCGAGCACGTCGCTCTGGTCCAGGTAGCCGATGTTGACCTCGCTGCGTTTGGTCACCCGGCCGGAGTCGGGGGTGGAGCGCAGGGCCAGCAGCCGCATAAGGGTCGATTTGCCGTCACCGTTGCGGCCCACCATGCCGATCCGGTCGCCCTCTTCAAGGCCGAGGGTAATGCCATCGAGGACGGTACGGGTTGCATAGGAGACCGTGAGGTTCTCGCCGCCGAGCAGGTGTGCCACTGGGAACTGCTTTCCTAGAGAAAAAGTAATGTCGAGCAAATATGGTCAGGCGTGATGGGGCCACGCCACTCCGCCGCGCGGAGGACAGCGCCGACCCTATTAAAGGAGCGTATCGGAGATGATGCGCGCCCCGTGAACCGGGCCGTGCACGGCCAGGGCGTCAAGGCCGTGGTGCCGGAGGTCACCCGCCAGCCCCTCGGCCGCCGCCGGGCCGTGAACCAGAAGTGCCACGGTGGGGCCGGAACCGGAGACGATTCCGGCGATCGCGCCCAGGGCCTCGCCGAGCCCGAGGGTGTCCCGTAGGCTCGGTGCCAGCGCAATGGAGGCGCGCTGGAGATCGTTGACCAGCACCCGGCCCAAGGCTTCAGCGTCGCCACCGCGCAGGGCTTGCAGGACCATCGGGTCCACAGCGGTGGGTTCCTCGATCACTACCCCTTCGGCCTCGCGCAGCCGGTCCAGGGTCCGGAAGACCTCCGGTGTGGGCAGGCCAAAATCAGCGGTCACCAGGACCCAGTTGGTCTGGGCCTTAACGAGGGCCGGCGAGAGTTCGTCGCCGACGCCGAGCCCGACGGCGGTGCCGCCGAGCAGGGAGAACGGCACGTCTGCGCCGAGTTCGGCGGCAAGATGGGCGAGTTCGTCGCGCGAGAGCCCGCTGTTCCACAGTGCGTCGCAGGCGAGCAGGGTGGCTGCCGCGTCGGCCGATCCCCCGCCCATGCCGCCGGCCACGGGGACCCGTTTGGTGATTTCGAGGTGGAGACCGGTGGAGTTCTCCGAGACGTCGGCCATAATCGCGGCGGCCTTGTAGGCAAGGTTCCGATCGTCCAGGGGGATGTCAACGCCGTCGAGGTCCAGGGTGCTTGCCGGACCGATGCTGACCGTAATCTCTCCGGTGTTTGTGCTGGTGGCGGCGACTTCCTCGTAGAGGGACACCGCGAGGTAGACGCTGGCCACCGAGTGGTAGCCGTCTGCGCGCAGGGGTCCGACGTCCAGTGAGACGTTGACTTTGCCGGGCGCCTTGACCCGGACGGTCCTCGCGCCCAGGCGCCCTCTCACTGCATTCATGGCTCCACGCTATTCATGGTCCCACGCTATGGCATGGCGGGGTCGGGTTCCAAGCACGGTCCCGGCCCTGCTTCATCTTGTCGGAGCCGCCGCCGGGGTCATTGCGCCGGCTGTCCGCGCTGTTCCGCGATCCGGGAAAACGCCATGATGTCAATCACTTCGCCTCGCGCCGTAGGATCAACACCGGCGGCACGCAGGCACCGCTCAGCCTCGGCCGCGCCGCCGGCCCAGCCGGCAAGGGCAGCACGAAGGGTCTTCCGGCGCTGGGCGAAGGCTGCATCGATGACCGCGAACACCTCTTCCCGGGTGGCCGTGGTGACGGGCGGTTCCCGGCGGGTGAATGCCACCAGGCCGGAGTGGATTTTTGGGGCGGGCCAAAAGACATTCATGCCGATGACTCCGGCCTTGCGCATGCTGGAGTACCAGGCGGCCTTGACCGAGGGGACACCGTAGGTCTTGGACCCGGGACCGGCGGCAAGCCTGTCGGCGACCTCGTCCTGGACCATCACCAGGCCGTGCCGGAGGCTGGGGAAATGCTGGAGCAGGTGCAGGACTACCGGGACGGCGACGTTGTAGGGCAAATTCGCCACCAGCGCTGTCGGTTCCACCGGCAGCTCGGTGACCCGCATGGCGTCGGCGAGGACGAGGTGGAAGTCCCCGACGGCGGCCGGCCGCCACCGGGCAACCGTGGCAGGGAGCTTCCCGGCCAGGACAGGATCGATCTCGACGGCGACAACCGAGCGGGCAGCGTCCAGCAGGCCCAGGGTCAGGGAGCCGAGCCCCGGCCCGACCTCCAGGACCGTCTCGTCCGGGTGGACGTCCGCGGCGGCCACGATCCTGCGAATGGTGTTGCCGTCAATGACGAAGTTCTGACCGAGAGTCTTGGTGGGGCGGACGCCGATTTCCTCGGCCAGCCTGCGGATGTCGGAGGCGCCCATCAGGGGTGCTGGCGAGCCTGCCGGCTTGCTGGTGGGCTCACTGGCGGGCGCGGAAGAGGTCGGTTCAGTCACCTTGGTATCCTATCCCGCGGACCGGCCCGGGCATGGCGAGGGCCGGGTCCGAAAATCGGACCCGGCCCTCGTGGAATTCCGCTGCCGTGGTCAGCCGCTGCGGACACCCGTGCTACTCGACGTGCCCGTCACCCGGAGCTCAGTCTCCGGTGTGGCCCGCTAGCGCGAGGCTGCCCAGCCGCAACCCCACGGCGAAAGGCCGCGCTGCGCGTAGACGCGGTTGGCGATGTCGATCTGCTGGGCTTTGGTGGCGCCGGCTGCATTCGGTGCGTACGCGCCGCCGCCGGCACCGAGCCAGGTCCGGACGTCGAACTGCAGGCCGCCGTAGTAGCCGTTGCCGGAATTGATGGACCAGTTGCCGGTGGACTCGCACTGCGCAATCTTGTCCCACATGGCTTCGTTCATCATGGCGGGGGCTGCGGCGCCGGTGTTGGCTCCGGCGGCGGCAACTGCCGCCTGGGGTGCCGGTTTGGGCTTCTCCTTGGTGCCAACCGTGATCTGTTCGGTGACCGGCTGGGCACTGACGGACTGGGACACCAGGGTGCGGGAGGCTTCGCGGCCATCAACCATCACCAGCTTGAAACTCTTGTTGATGGTGCCCGCCACGCCTGCCTGGGTCACCTGCTTCTCACCCTTGATCATCCCGGCGTCCTCCGTGGTGAGGGTTTCGAACGGTACCGCTTCGGTGGACTCCGCCGTCTGGCTCACGTCCACCCGGGAAATCTTGATCACCATGTCACTGACAACCGGGGCGTTGCCGGGCTGCGAGAGCCTGTCGCTGGCGGCCAGGGAGATGCCGGCGTCGGACAGCAGCGCGGAGACATTGGCGGCCGTCGTCGTGGTCTTATTGGCCTTGCCGTCCGCGACGATGCTCACGGTCTTGGGAGTCGAGATGGACACAAACGACCCCGAGACCGCAAGCTGGGCGTCCTTCGGAGCGGACAGCTCCGAGGAACCGGCGACGCCGAGTTCCGTGACGAGGCCTTCGACTGTCGGCGCAGTGGTGTTGACGGTCCGCTCGGCGCCGTCCAGGCTGACCTTGACGGCCTTGGCGAGGTTGACGTTAATGACTGTGCCGTCCTGGACATGGGAAGCAGCGGCAGGCGTCACCCGGTCCGCGGACTGGAGCTCAAGGCTTGCTCCCTTGACGACCTGGCCGACAGTGCCGCCAAAGGTCTGGACCGAGCTCACTTTGCCGTCCACGTTGAGCGTGACTGTTTTGTTGTTGCCGACGAAGGCAACCAGCCCCAGCACCAGCGCGACCAGCACTACAAGTTGCGTACCGACCTTGACGAAGCTGAATTTGCCGTCCGATGTGAAAAACTTGACCACGATTGCCCATATCTTTTGGACCATCCGGGCACGGGGAAAAGTGCGAGGGCAAAGCACCGCAGACAGCCCAAAGGCGGCACCGGAAACGGTGCGGTTTGTCCGCGGCGGCCCTGTGCACCGCCACACTCATAAACGAGAGCGCGCCCATGGTTAGTTGGCCACGATGCGCGCCCTGCTGGAGTGAAATTATCCGAAGGCCTTCCCCGACCCCGGCTAATAGTTCTCCACTGTAACCGGAGCGTTATAAAGCAACCAAGAAATTATGCATACGCGGTATCTAATCCAGGGCGGGGCGACCCTGCGTCAGCAGTCCCAGGATCCGTATGCCTGCACCGTATTGCGGGCAATCCGGGAACACATCTCCGAGAGCTCCCAGCCAGTCAATTCGGCCATGGCCCTGACGGTGTAGGGGACCATGTAGCTCGCGTTGGGGCGTCCCCGGTGCGGGTGCGGGGTGAGGAACGGGGCATCGGTTTCGACGAGGAACCGCTCCGGCTCCGCGATGGCCAACGCGGCCCGAAGGTTGGCGGCGTTTTTGAAGGTCAGCGTCCCGGCGAAGGACATGTACCAGCCTTCCGTATTACAGATCCTGGCCAACCGGTCATCGCCGGAGAAGCAGTGGAACACCACCCGCTCGGGGGCGCCTTCCTCCCGCAGCACCTGGACGACTTCCTCGTGCGCGTCGCGGTCATGGATCTGGAGGGTCAGCCCGAGACGTTTGGCGATGTCGATGTGCCGGCGAAAGGAATAACGCTGGTGCGCCAGCCCGTCGCCCTCCGTTCGGAAGAAATCCAGTCCGGTCTCGCCGATGGCCCTGATCCGCGGGTGCGCCGCCAGGGCCTCGATCTCTGCCAGGGCGTCCTCCAGTTCGCCGCGGGCGGCGTACTCCGGCGCATCGTTGGGGTGCAGTGCGACGGCACCGAGCAACCGCGCATCCAGTTCGACTGCCTGCACGGTGAACCGGGACGATTCGAGGTCGCACCCCACCTGCACGGCGCCCTGCACCCCCACCGCCGCGGCGGCGTCCAGTGCGTCAGCGATGCTGACATTGAGCTCGTTGTGCGGGAAATCCAAGTGCGTGTGGTTGTCCATAACCGGCACCGGAAGCGGTTCCGGCGCCGGCGGATAACCTTGCCTGCCGGCGCCGTCGCTGCCGGGCGCACGAAACGGAACGGGAGTCAGGGGGGTCGTCATCCGTCCACCTTATCGGCGGTCCTTCGGCCGGATGAAACCGGCGAACGCCACGAATTAACCCAGGCGCACTATCTCCGACCCGACGCTGGTCCGAGATTTCCGCGGAACTCTCTGTCAGGCCCGGCAGTTCTGTTAGTAGTCTGTTCTCAAGACTGGATGCCGGCGGGGGGTATCCAGGGTCAGGCACGGACGGCTAGGAATCAACGGTCAGGAACACAGGCATACCCCAAGGAGTGACCCGGCCGGCAACAGCAGAACCGGGACACCGCCAGGGCTGAAAGGCTACCGATGGACTACCAGCGCATCTCCCTGGACGAAGGACACCCTGACGGGCCGGACCGCCGGGAGGACGCGGCTGCGGCCGGGCTCCCGCCAGCCCCGCGCCCCGCGCCGCCGGCCGCGGCGATGGACGCGGCAGCCTTCCGCTCCGCCAGCGGGCGCATCCTGAACGCCATCAGCACCGTGATCGACGGGAAAGCGGAAGCGGCCAAACTCGCCTTGACCGTGCTCTTGGCCCAGGGCCACCTGCTCCTCGAGGACGTTCCCGGCGTCGGCAAGACCCTGCTGGCCAAGACGCTCGCCCGCACCATCGACTGCTCCGTGAGCCGCATTCAGTTCACCCCCGATCTGCTCCCCTCCGACGTCACCGGCGTGTCCATCTACAACCAGGCTTCGCGCTCCTTTGAGTTCCGGCCCGGGGCGGTTTTTGCCAATATCGTCATCGGTGACGAAATCAACCGCGCCTCGGCCAAGACCCAGTCCGCCCTGCTGGAATGCATGGAAGAACACCAGGTCACGGTGGACGGCACGTCCTACAAGCTCGACGAGCCGTTTATGGTGGTGGCCACGCAGAATCCGATCGAAATGGAGGGCACCTACCCGCTCCCGGAAGCGCAGCGGGACCGTTTTATGGCACGGATCTCCATGGGTTACCCGGACCGGGAGGCCGAAATGGAGATGCTGGAAACCCATCAGGCGACGTCCCCGCTGGCCAAGGTCACCGCCGTCGTCACCGCCGGTGAGGTCGCGGCCATGATCGCTACGGTGCGGCAGGTCTACGTCTCCCAATCGATCAAGGAATACACCGTGGCGCTGGGGCGTGCCACCAGGGAAAGCGGAATGCTCCGGCTCGGAGCCAGCCCCCGGTCCATGCTCCAGCTGCTGCGCGCGGCCAAAGCCACGGCAGCACTGGAGGGCAGGGACTTTGTGCTGCCGGACGACTTGGTCAGTGTGGCAGAACCGGTCCTGGCCCACCGGATCATCCTGGACCGCAAAGCCGTGAGTGCGGGAGAAACCGCCCAGAGCGTGATCCGTGCCGTTCTGGCGAAGATTCCGGTCAATCCGGACCTTGCGTCCGCCCCGGCTGCAACCCTGCCGAACCAGCGTTAGGGTGGCTCCGCAGTGGCGCTGACCGACCGCTTCCCGAGGCACATCTTCACCAGCAGGGGGTGGGGACTGCTGGTGGCGGGTATGGTCTTCCTGCTGGCAGCGCAGGTGATGGGTCGCCGGGACCTGCTGGCGCTGGCAGTCCTGTTGCTTGTCCTGCCGCTGCTCTCGCTGGCCGGAACCCGGCTGCTCAAGCCCAACTTCAGCGTCTACCGGGAGTTCACCCCCGCCAGCGTGGAAGCGGCGGCCACCACCACCGTCCGGTTGGCTGTCGCCCGGACCGGCGTCGGCTCCGGCCACGCGCTGATGGAAGAGCACCTGCCCGCCCGTTTCGGCGAATCCCCCGTTTTCCGGTTTCCGGCTCGTTCGGCAGCAGGCGGGAGCAGCCGCTACGAATACCATCTGCGCTCCGGAAAACGCGGCCAGTTCCTGATCGGGCCGGTCACGGCCGAGTTCAGCGACCCCTTCGGCCTCTCCCTGCACCGCCACGCGATCGACGAAGGCGCCATCCTCACTGTGACCCCGGCCGCCGTCGAACTTCCCGTCACGGGACTCGCCGGCGCCAGGGGGCACGACGGCGTTACCGCCACGCGCGTCCGGGGCAACCCGAGCGACGACGACGTGATGACCCGGGAATACCGGCATGGTGATCCGATGCGCCGGGTGCACTGGGCGGCTACGGCACGCCACGGGGAGCTGATGGTCCGGCAGGAGGAATCCGTCACCACTCCGGAGGCGACGATCATCATGGACCAGCGGCTGCAGGCCTTTAGCCGTGGCGCCTTTTCGGCCGGCACCACATCCGCTGCCCGCCACCCGTTCGGCGGTCCGCGCGCAGCGGATGGCTACCGGAGTGGACACGGCGGCGCCGCTGCCGGGGACGGTCGGGAACTCCTGACCAGCGACGCCTTCGAATGGGCCGTGACGGCCGCGGTATCCATCGGCGCCCATCTGGCCGAACGCAACTACGTGCTGCGCTTCCTCGATGCCACCGGCGAGCCCGCCTTCCGGAATTCACCGTCCGCGCCCGAGCCGGAGGCTGAAGAGTACCTCGGCGCGGCGGGGCTGCAGTCCATCGCCGAGAGCCTGGCCGCGATCCAGCTCACCGGCCCGCACCCCAACCGCCGGGACGAAACCGCGGCTGCGGCCCCGAAGCTTCCCGGCCGCAGGTATCCGTCGGCACCCGAAGCCGGCCCGCAGCCGTTCGACGACCGGCTGCTGGACAAGCTGGCCGCGCACCGGATGCGGGGGCCGGTGCTGGCCATCCTCGGACACCTCACGCCGGCCGAGGCCAGGTCACTGGCCCCGGCGGCCGGCTTTGCGGCAAACGCGTTTGCACTGGTGATCACCGGCCGTGCCGGGCAGCCCCAGGAAGCGCTCGAAATCCTCCGGCTCGGCGGCTGGCGGACAGTGCCGGTCTCCCCCTCGACGCCCCTGCCCGAAGCGTGGACGGCCTTCGACGAGGACGGTGCCACGTCACCGCCGGCCATGGCCGCTGATCTGGGACGTGGTCCGGGGGTCCGGCGATGACCATGACACCGCAGCGAAATACCGGCGCACCGGCCGGCGGTTCCGGGGTGGCCGCGGCGCACGGGCCGGACTCGGCCGCCCGTCGGTTTCCCCCGGCCAACCTGACGCCACGGCCTGGAGCGGGCGCACAGCCATGGCTGATGGCCCTCACGGTGGCAGTCGCCGTCGCAGGTGCGGCACTCAGCCTCAACGGGGTGCTGCGGGGATGGTCCTGGTTCTCCCCCGTACTGTCCACGGTTTTCACCGTGGCCTTTACGATGGCGGGGCTCCGCACGCTCCGCTGGCGCAGCGCCGTGGTGACGGCCGGTTCGCTGGCGGCACTGGTGCTGGTCCTGACGTTTACCTTTTTCCGTGCGCAAAGCATCGCCGGCTTTATCCCTTCGGACACCACTGTGACGCAGCTGGGGCGGTCCGTGCGCCGGGCCAGCGAGACTGTGCTGTCCGAAAGTGCCCCGGTGGCTCCGAACGCGGGCATCGTCCTGGTGGTGTGCGCCGCCCTGGGATTGATGGTGATCCTGGTCGATGCCCTCGCCTATCCGCTGCGGTTGCCGGCCACCAGCGGGCTCGGGATCCTTGCCATCCTTATCGTTCCCGCCATGATCAAGCCGCAGAGCGTCGGCGCGCTGGGCTTCGCGGCGGCAGCGGCCGGCTACCTGATGATTCTGGGGTGCAGCCACTGGTTCACGCCCGACCCGCGCGCCGGGGCGGACACCGTCCGCAGCTCTGGGCAGTTACGGCGCGGCTCCCTGACTGCCGCGGTTGCGCTGACCGTTACGCTCCTGGCCCAAGTGCTGATTCCGGGTTTCGACCAGGGGACGTTCCCGCAGGGCTCGCGGCTGAATCCTTTCGGTCCGGCTTCGGGGCTGAACCCCATGATCAGCCTGGGCAACAGCCTCCGCAGCCCCGCCGGTGACGGCCGGATCACCTTTGCCACCAATGCGTCCAGCACGCCGTACCTGAGGTCCGTGACGGTCGACCGTTTCGACGGCGACAACTGGACACCGGATGACCGCGTGGAAACGCGCCGGCTCGGCACGGGGAGGATCGAATCGGGCCTCGAATCCGCCGCAGCCGAAGTCAGGGTGGTCACCGCGGTGAACACCGGACAGTTCACCAGCCCCTACCTCCCGGCGCCGTACGCGCCGGAGGCAGTGAACGGCCTCACCGGCCGCTGGAGCTGGGATCCTGCCACGCTGAGCATCAAAGGTGTTGACACGAACTCCCGCGACCAGCAGTACGTAGTGCTCTCCGCCGCGCCCCAGCTCACCCCGGATCTGCTGGCGCAGTCCGGTGGGCCGGTGCTGGGGATCCCCGAGGAGTTCACCCGAGAGCCGGAGAAAGTTCCGGAAATCGTGCGCACCACCGCCGACGCTGTGACCGCCGGAAACAACACCGCCTATGCCCGGGCCATCGCCATCCAGCGCTACCTGCGTTCCGCCGAGTTCACCTATTCGCTGCAGTCCCCGGTCCAGGGCGGGTATGACGGCAACGGCCTGTCCGTCCTGGCTGACTTCCTGACCCAGAAAAGCGGGTACTGCATCCATTTCGCCTCGGCCATGGCCGTGATGGCACGGTTGGAAGGCATCCCCAGCCGGATTGCGGTCGGCTACGCGCCGGGCCGGCCCACCGGGGCCACTGTGTCGATCGGAGGCCAAGGCGCCCTGCCGGAATATGAGGTCGATGCCCGCGACGCCCATGCGTGGCCCGAACTCTATTTCCAGGGCCTTGGCTGGGTCCCCTTCGAACCCACCCCCTCGCGCGGAGTCGTTCCCGCCTACGCCAGGGAAAGCTCGGCCCCCGGCGGCGCCAGTACCAATGAAAACAACGACGGCCTCATTCCGAGCTCGAACCCCAGCACGTCACCGGTGCCCAGTGTGGCTCCGCTGCCGCTGCCGGACGCCGCCACCGGGGCGGGCGCGGCAAGCGTGTTGGTGCCAGCGCTCTACGGCACCGGCGCATTGCTTGTCCTGGTGCTGTTGCTGGCCTCACCGCGGCTGGCCCGCGGCGCCATGCGGCGACGCCGGCTGAACGGTTCCGGGGGCGGCACTGCGGCAGCGGTGCAGGCTTGGGCAGAATTGCGCGATCTCAGCACGGATTACGGCCTGCCGCCGCAGACCAGCGAGACTCCGCGGCATTTCTCCGCCAGGCTGCGGTCCTCGGGTGCACTGGGCGAGCCGCACGGCATCGATGCGGACGGCCACATGGCCGTCAGGTCCCTGACGGCCGACTTCGAACGCCGTCGCTACGGCCGCCCGCCGGCCGGGAACGACGGTGACGTCGTCCCTGCCCGCCCCGCAAGCCCTGCCCGCCCCGCAAGCCCTGCCGGCAACGGGAGCCCGGCCGGCGGAACCAGCCAGGACGGCAGCGCCGCAAGCTCCGCTGCTCCCCTCATTTTGGCCGTCCGGACGTCCCTGCGCGCCCACGCGGGACCGCTGGCGCGCTTGCGCGCGGTCTGGCTGCCGCCTTCCACGCTCGGTCTCTGGCGTCGAGCCGCGGCGACGCCTTTTCACGCCAGCCGCCGGACAGCACAACGCACCCGGCACGGCGTCGCACGGGCCTGGTTGGGGACCCGTGAAGCGCTGCGCCGGGTGCGTTGGCTGCGCCGGAGCTGAAGCGTCCCGGCCGGCGGACGTGGTACTAGCCCGCGTACGGGTCGGCGATGCCGATGTACTGGGTGTAGAGGTATTCCTCGATGCCTTCCAGGCCGCCTTCGCGGCCCAGGCCGGACTGCTTGACCCCGCCGAAGGGTGCAGCCGCGTTGGAGACGACGCCGGCGTTCAGGCCCAGCATGCCGGTCTCCAGGCGTTCGCCCATCCTGATGCCCCGGTTGAGGTCCTTGGTAAAGACATAGGCCACCAAGCCGTACTCGGTGTTGTTCGCGAGGCGGACGGCCTCGTCCTCGGTGTCGAAGGTGATGATCGGGGCGACGGGTCCAAAGATTTCCTCGGACAGGATCCGGGTACCCTCGGTGACGCCCTTGAGGATGGTGGGCTGGTAAAAGTATCCCGGACCCTCGACGGCGGCGCCGCCGATCACGGTGACCGCACCGGCTGCCACGGCATCGGAGACCAGTTCGTGCACCTTGTCCCGGCTCTTCGCATCGATCAGCGGGCCGACCTTGGAGTCGGCTTCCGTGCCGCGGGCAGTGGTCATATCCGCCATCTTCGCGGCGAACTTCTCCGCGAACTCGTCGGCGACGGACTCGTGCACAATGAACCGGTTAGCGGCCGTGCACGCCTCGCCCATGTTGCGCAGCTTCGCCAGCATCGCCCCGGTGACGGCTGCGTCGACGTCGGCGTCCTCGAAGACCACAAACGGGGCGTTGCCGCCGAGCTCCATCGAGGTCCGCAACACGTTTTCGGAGGCATCGGCGAGCAGCCGGCGGCCAACTTCAGTGGAGCCGGTGAAGGAAAGTTTCCGGAGCCTGGAATCCTTGATCAGCGGACCTGTAGTGGCCCCGGCTGTGGAGGTGGGGATAACGTTCAGGACACCGGCGGGCAGCCCGGCTTCCATCATCACCGCGGCGAACAGCTGGGACGTCAGCGGCGTCAGGTTCGCGGATTTGAGCACCATCGTGCAGCCCGCGGCGACGGCGGGGGCCACCTTGCGGGTCGCCATCGCCAGCGGAAAGTTCCACGGCGTAATCAGCAGGCACGGGCCCACCGGCTTCTTCGTCACCAGCAGCCGGGACTTTCCGTCCGGGGAGACGGAGTAGCGGCCGAAGGCACGGACAGCTTCCTCGGAGAACCAGCGCAGGAACTCGGCACCGTAAGTGACCTCACCGCGGGCCTCGGCCAGCGGCTTGCCCATCTCCATCGTCATCAGCAGTGCAAAATCATCAGCCCGTGCGGTGACAAGCTCGAAAGCCCGGCGCAGAATCTCCCCGCGCTCCCGGGCCGGGACCTTCGCCCAGGAATCCTGTGCCTCAGCCGCGGCGTCGAGGGCGGCGGCCCCGTCTTCGGGCCCGGCATCGGCAATGCTCAGCAGGACCTTGCCCGTGGCGGGGTCCTCCACGTCAAAGGTCTTGCCGGAGGCAGCCGGGCGCCACTGGCCGCCGATCAGCAGGCCGGTCGGAACAGAAGCCAGCAGGGCGCTCTCACGCTCGGCGGTAACAATGGGCTGGGTAGTTGCAGTCACGGTTGACTCCCTCGTCAGCAATTCGGTTGGATGGGTTCGGTTCAGCGCCGTTCGAAAAACCATACGCAGGGCGCTGCATTTACTGCCACGGTACTGCCGTGCTCTGGAGACTGTCTACGCTTGTCCGCACTACGCCGAGCGGGGTTCGCTGTGCAGCTGCACAGCGCTCGCCCGGGCCGGCGACAAGGGCTCTACCGGGCCGCAAGCACCGCGGAATAGAGTTCCCGCTTGCTGACCCTGGCATCCTCCGCCACAGCCGCGACGGCCTCCTTGAGCCGGATTCCCTGCGCCATCAGCGCGTTCACGTCGGCGACCAGATCTTCCGGCCGGCCTGGGGCCCGCTCCGGGGCGCCGCCCACAACGACGGCGATCTCGCCACGCACCTCGTTGGACTCGGCCCACTCGAGCAGTTCGCGCAGGGTGCCCCGGATGACCTCCTCGTAAGTCTTCGTCAGTTCCCGGCAGACCGCCGCCCGGCGGTCCGCGCCGAACCGCTCACGCAGCGCTCGAAGCATTGGTTCGAGCCGGTGCGGGGCCTCAAAAAACACCATCGTGCGCCGCTCTGCGTCGAGATCCGCGAGACGCGAGGAGCGTTCGCCGGCTTTGCGGGGCAGGAAGCCCTCGAAGCAGAAGCGGTCCGTCGGCAGTCCGGAGAGCGCGAGTGCGGTGAGGACTGCTGACGGCCCGGGTGCTGCGGTGACAGTCAGGCCGGCGGCGACCGCTCCTTCGACGAGGCGGAAGCCGGGATCCGAGACGGAGGGCATCCCGGCGTCGGTCACCATCACTAGAGTCTTGCCAGCGCGCACCTGGTCAAGGAGTTCGCCGGTCTTGGCGTCCTCGTTGTGCTCGTGATAGCTGATGATCCGCCCGGAAACAGTGATCCCCAAAGTCTGCACCAGCCGGTGCAGCCGCCGGGTGTCCTCGGCGGCGACGATGTCCGCCGTCGTCAGCAGCTCGACCAGCCGGTAGGTAGCGTCCCCGGCGTTTCCGATCGGCGTTGCAGCCAACACGATCCGTCCCGGGCCGCCGGTTCGCGGTACCGGCCCCGTTCCGGGGTTTTCCCCGGGCCGGGGACCTGAGCCATCCTCGACGTCGTCCGAGCGGACCAGCTTGTCGCCGGGAGGGTTCGGGGTAATGCTCAAAATAGGCTCCACAGGACCAGCCTACTGCCGGGGAGCGGCGGATGGAGACGACTCCCGGTCCGTGCGCCGGGCCGGACGCCGGGCCGCAAAAGGTAGCATGGGCTTCGTGACGCAGACCCCCACGCGGACCGTAGACCCCGGTTCCGCCGGATCGGCCCCCCCAGCCCCCCCAGCCCCCAGCACCGGACGCAATCTGGAGGGGCACCGCTGGCTCAGCCGCCCGGCGGAGGCGTTTACCGTCGATGCCCTCCAGGAACGCCTGATCGGCAGCCTCCGGAGCTGGCGGGACTATCCGCCGTCGCTCCGGCTGTGGTTCTGGCTTGTCCCGTCCATCAGCGCGGCCCTGGGCGGAATTCTGCGGTTTGTCCGGCTGGATTCCCCCCGCAGCCTGGTATTCGACGAGACCTATTACGTCAAGGACGGCTACTCGCTGTTGGTCAGCGGCTATGAACGCGCGTGGCCTGACAAAGCCAACGATTCCTTCGTCGCCGGAAATCCCCAGGTGCTGCTGGACACGCCTGAATATGTGGTCCACCCGCCGGTCGGGAAGTGGATGATTGCCGCCGGCATGTGGCTCTTTGGCCCGGACAACCCCTTCGGCTGGCGGTTCGGGGCGGCCCTGACCGGCACGCTCTCCATCTTCCTGCTGGCCCTGATCGCCCAGAAGCTTTTCCGCTCCCTGACCCTCGGAGCCGTGGCCGGTGTGCTGCTTTCGGTGGACGGGCACCACCTGGTGATGTCGCGGACCTCGCTGCTGGACATCTTCCTGATGTTCTGGGTCCTTGCCGCGTTCGGCGCCCTGCTGATGGACCGCGACGACGGCCGCCGCCGGCTGGCCGTGCGGCTGGGCCGTCAGGCAGGCGCCGCCCCGGACGGACGGCCCGGCCTGCTCCAGCTGGCGTCGGGCCCCTGGCTGGGGATCCGCTGGTGGCGCCTCGCCGCCGGTGTGTGCCTGGGATTGGCGGTCGGCACTAAGTGGTCCGGGCTGTTTTTCCTGGCCGGTTTTGGGCTGCTGACCGTCTTCTGGGATCTGAGCGCACGCCGGATCGCCGGAATCCACGGCTGGATCAGCGGCGGGATCCTCAAGGACGGAATCCCCGCCTTCCTGGGCATCGTCCCGGTCGCCGCGCTGGTGTACACCGCCACGTGGACCGGGTGGTTCCTGTCCAAGGACGCCTACTTTCGGAACTGGGCCGCGGCCGTGCCCTCGGCGGAATGGGGCTGGCTGCCCAACGCCGTTCGGTCGCTGGCGCACTACCATCTGGAGGCCTACAAGTTCCACCAGGGCCTCAGCTCGGAGCACCCGTACGAGGCCAGCGCCTGGAGCTGGCTGGTGCTCGGCCGGCCCACGTCCTTCTTCTACGAATCCCCCAAACCGGGCAGTCCCGGCTGCGACACCGCCAGCTGCACAACGGCAATCCTGTCGGTGGGCAACCCTGTGATCTGGTGGGGCGCCGCCGTCTGCCTTGGTGTGCTGCTCTTCTGGTGGGCCGGGCGGCGGGACTGGCGTGCCGGGGCCGTGCTCGCGGCCGTGGGAGCCGGCTATCTCCCCTGGTTCCTCTACCCGGAGCGAACCATGTTCTACTTCTACGCCGTGTCCTTCGAGCCCTTCCTGGTGCTGGCCCTCGTCTACTGTCTGGGGCTTGTCCTGGGCCAGCGCACGGATCCGCTGTGGCGCCGTCGTTCCGGACTGTACCTCGTGGCACTCTTTGTGGTCACGGCGATCGTCGTCTCGGCCTTCTTCTATCCGGTCTGGACCGCCGAGACCATCACCTACCAGGATTGGCGGTTCCGGATGTGGATGCCGTCCTGGATCTAGGGCAGGATTGCAGGTGACGTCCACCGGCACCAGGCGGACCCGGAACGGAGACATGGCTGTGAGAGAAGCAAGCACCGGACTGCTGGTCAACCTCGACCCGGGGAGCAACGTAACCGACCTGCTGCTGGCACAGCATGCCCAGGATCCCATGCATGCGCTCTACTCCCGCAAAGGACCGGCCGGTTGGGCCGACGTCTCCGCAGCGCAGTTCCTGGACCAGGTCCGGGCACTGGCCAAGGGCCTGATCGCCGGCGGCATCACCCCCGGCGAGACGGTAGCGGTGATGTCCGGCACCCGCTACGAGTGGACCGTGGTGGACTTTGCCGTCTGGTTCGCCGGCGGCGTCCCCGTTCCCATCTACGAGACATCCTCGGCCAGCCAGATCGAATGGATCCTGCACGACTCCGGGGCCCGGCGGGTCTTCGCGGAGAACGAGCTGCGGGCGGGGCTTGTGCGTGAGGTCCTGGACAGCTCAGCGGTGCTCGGTGACGCGGTGCTGCCCGTAGTGCGGATGGACTACGACGGCGACGCCCCCAACCTTGCCAGCCTGGCGGCGGCAGGCAGCGGGGTTGGCGACGCCGAACTCGAACAGCACCGGACCGCGGCCGGCCTTGCCGACGTCGCGTCACTCGTCTACACCTCCGGAACGACGGGCCGGCCCAAAGGCTGCGAAATCACCCACGGAAACTTCGCCCTCGTCGCCAGGAACATCGTGCCGTTCCTGCCCGAGATCCTCCTGCAGCCCCGCACCCGGACCCTGATGTTCCTGCCGCTGGCCCATGTCCTGGCCCGCGCAATCCAGGTGATCTGCCTGAGCGCAGGAACCACACTCGGACACACCGCCAGCGCCAAGGAACTGCTCGCGGACCTGGCCAGCTTCAAACCGACCTTCCTGCTTGTTGTGCCCCGAATCTTCGAGAAAATCTACGCCGGCGCCGCCCACAAGGCGGCCCTGGCCGGGAAGGAACGCCTGTTCCTGGCCGCCGCCGCCGTCGCGGTGGACTACTCAAAACAACTCGACGCCGCCGCCCGGGGCGAGGGGGCCGGGCCCGGGCTGGTGATCCGGGCCAAGCACACCCTTTTTGACCGGCTGCTGTACCCCAAACTGCGGCAGGCATTCGGCGGACAGTTGGGCTACACGGTTTCGGGAGCCAGCCCGCTGAGCCCCCACGACGCGCACTTCTTCCGGGGCGCAGGAGTCCCTGTCCTGGAAGGCTACGGCCTCACCGAAACGACGGCACCCTGTACGGCCAACACTCCCACGCGGACCAAGGTGGGGACGGTTGGCATACCGGTACCCGGAACCACCATCCGGGTCGCCGAAGACGGCGAGATCCTGGTCAAGGGTATCGGCGTCTTCAAGGGTTACCACAACAACGCCGCGGCCAACGCGGAGGCGTTTGTGGACGGGTTTTTCCGCACCGGCGACCTGGGGTCACTGGACGCGGACGGCTTCCTGACCATCACCGGCAGGAAAAAGGATCTGCTGGTCACCGCCGGCGGCAAAAACGTCGCCCCCGGGCCGCTTGAGGAAAAGATCCGCGAACACGAACTGGTCCTGCAGGCTGTGGTGATCGGCGACGGCAGGCCCTTCGTATCAGCCCTGATCAACCTGGACCCGGAGGGCCTGGAAAACTGGTGCGCCGCCCACAAGGTTCCGGCGATGAGCACCGCCACGGCCCGCGGCAGTGATCTGGTCCGGGTGGCCCTGCAGAGCGCCGTGGACGACGCGAATGCCCTGGTTTCCCAGGCCGAGTCCATCCGCAGTTTCGTGGTCCTGGACGCCGACTTTACGGTGGAGTCCGGTCACCTGACACCGTCCCTGAAGCTCAAGCGCGCAGCCGTTGTGCGTGACTTCCAAGCGCAGATTAACCGCATCTACGACTAACACCGCAGGATCGGCCCCGGATGCAGGAAAGCGGCCGGCACCATGGGTGCCAGCCGCTTGCCGTGCCTGTCCGGAGTCGCCGGCCAGTGCCGCTACCCGGTGCTGGAGCTTCCCCGCGCGGGGGTGTCCAGGGTTCCGGCGCCGGCTGTCCCGGCCGCAGCGGCGCCGTGCGGGGCGGCGGAACGCGGGACAGAGCCTCCGGCAGCCGAATCAGCGGCAGCTTCTTGAGCGGCTGATGCGGCGTCGGCTGGTGCATCGGCCTTATCGGCTTTGTTCCGGCGGAAGAGCGACCGCTTGGGCTTGTTCGCTTCGCCGGCAAGGTTCGCTTCGCCGGCAAGGTTCGCTTCGCCGGTAAGCTTCGCCGGGGCGCCAGGGACACCATCGCCGGAGGCAGTCTTCGCGCCCACCGCCGCGTCCGGCTCCGCGTTCTTGGCGCCGCGTTTCGGCAGTCCCCGGCGCTTGCGGGTCGGCCAGGTGAGGATCAAGGTGAGGAGCGAGGCGATCAGCACCAGGGCGGCGATCACGATCCCGCCGTCGACCCAGAACTGGGCCGGGAAAAGCCTGATCAGGGTGTCCTGCAACGAGAAGGTCCAGGTGCCGCTGGCAAAGAAAACACTGTGGAATTCGGTGAAGAACTGTTCCCAGCCGAGCGCACCCAGCACGCCGAGGCTGGTGACGACAACGAGGGAGATGATGGAGCCTGCAAACAAGCCACGCCGAACCCCGCCGGTCGTGCGGCGGCGCAAGTAGATCACGGCAATCAGGCTCAACAGGATCAGCAGGGCACCGGCGCCGAAGGTCGAGAGGATCACAAGCTTGACGTCGGCCATGTGACTGACCTCGCCGTCCCGGAAAAGCTTGTCGCCGCCGCGGTGGACCAGTTCGCCGAGGTAGCGGGGTCCGGCCCAGTTGCTCAGGTAGTCCACGGCGTAGGAGCCGTAGGTCAGGCGGTCATCGGTACTGAAGCCGTAGCCGTCGCCCGGGAAGCCGGGGCGGTTGTACTCCACCCAGAGGAACAGCGGGCTGGCGATCGCCCGAACGGCCAGGACCAGCAGAATGACCGGGAAGCACACGGCGAGCAGGACCTGCATCACCCGCGGCGCCACGGGCTTGGCGTTCGCCGCGTGTTCCCGCTCGGCGTTTCGGCGCTGCACCTCTTCCTCCGGGGGCCGGAGCTGCAGCGCCGAAGTGGGCAGCGGCTCGCTGAAGTGCGAGCCCTGGCCGCGCTGGGACGGTTCGACGGCGGCTTCGGCAGCTTTGCGGTCGGCGCGGGTTCCGGCCTGCCGGCGCTCCGAAGCTGCTGCCACCGGAGTTGCTGCCACGGGCGTGGTGGCCGCTGGCGTGGCCGCGGCCACCGTGGTGCCGGCGGCCGCCACCGGAGTTCGGTCAACGGCCGCTGAAGGACGCTGTTCCGCGGACCTTGGCTTCATCCAGTCGAACGCCGGCTCGCCAGAGTCATCGGCCGGATCCAGCGGCGGATCCTGTCGGTTCGGAGGGGTGGGACTTGAGTCAGTCACTGCAGCTTCGCTTCCGTAGGCGGCCGCGCCGCCGGGCTCGGCCCGGCAACGCTACATATCTGCCTCCGAGCCTACCGCCCGCGCCCGACTGTGGGCGAGATGCCACCCCGAACGGGACGGGGTTTCAACGGAACGGCTACTAAGGCTGCAGGGCCGGTGCCCGCCGGTTTCCGGGCCGGCCCGTCAGCGTTTGGCGTACTCGGCCCAGGGGATGTTCCAGTCGCCGAAGCCTTCGAGCGGTTCCACGGCCGGAGCACCCGTATTGAGGGTCTGGACGACGTCGCCGGTCTTCATGTTGTTAAAGAACCAAGCGGCGTCGGCCGGGAGCAACCCAACACATCCGTGCGAGACGTTGTACTTGCCGACCGCACCCCACGCCGACTCGAGGGCCTGGTGGACGTACACCCCGGAGCTTGTCAACCGGTTCGCGTACTCCACCGTCAGCGGCGGATAGTAGCCCTTGTCGCCGGGCTTCAGCCCGATGCTGCCGGCATTGAACTTGGAGTTGCGTTCCTGCTCCATGATCACGGCGAACCCGGTGGGCGAGAGCCACTCAGCATCGCCCAGCGTAACCGGAGCGGTCCTGACCAGCTGGCCGTCGAAATATACGTTCATCTTTTTGGTGATGTCATCAACAACTGCCAGACGCTGCGGGCCAACCTTAAAGAAGACCTTGGTGTCCGCGTTGCCGATCATCTTGTTGCCGAAGTCGACGCCGAAAAGTGACAGGTCCACGGTAATCTCGCTGTTGGCGGCCCAGAACGCCTCAGGGCGGATCCTGACGCGCCGGTCCGAATACCACCGCCACGCCACCGCCTGGCCGGAGGACGCCGTGACGGTGACGGCCTGCTCCAATGCCTCCTTGTTCAGCACAGGTTCGCTGAAGACGATCTCGATGGGCTGGCCCGCGCCGACGGTGCTGCCGCCGAGCGGATATACGGCGGCGTCCGCCTCATTGGCCCGGGCAACCGTCGCGAAGGTCTGCGCCTTTTTAGTTTCACGGCCGGCCTGGTCGACAATCGTGAACCTGTACGTGTACTGCGTGTCGAATTCAAGCGGATCCCCGGCCGTCCAGGTGGACCCGTCCGGGCTCGTGGTACCCGGGATGCCGCCGCCGCCTGAGGCACGCTCGAGCACAACGTCAGTTACCGTGCCGTTGATTGCTTTGACGGACGTGGGTGCAGCGGGGTTCACGGCTTTGGCCCCGTCGCTCGGAGTCACGCCGAGCTCCACGGCTTTTACCACCGGTGCCGCGAGTCCGGCGACGTTTCGCATCGGGGCTGCCGCCTCTGAGGGCATTTCCGCTTCGGCCCTGCCGGGCCCCGCAGCGATGCCAATGCCGCCGGCTCCGACTGCAGCACAAACTGCCAGCACGGCCAGCATCTTGCCGCTTTTCCTGCCAACTGGCAGCCGGCGGACTTGGTGCCCGCCGCGTCCGCGCGGCGCTGCCCGGCGCCTCAAGACCTTGCCCATGCCCTGCTCCCCCAAAGATAATCCTGCCGCCACCGGTCAACCGCTGGCGGGCACTCGCTCAGTTCGCGTACTCCGCCCAGGGAATGTTCCAGTCCCCGTAGCCGTCGTCTACGGCGGCAAAGTCGCCATCGGTGTTGACGACCTGGACCACGTCACCGGTTGTCATGTTCTCGAAGACCCATTTTGCGCCGTCGGGCCCCAGTCCGATGCAGCCGTGCGAGAGGTTGGCGACGCCGAGATAGGGCATCGCGGAATCCGTGGCCTGATGAATGAACTCACCGCTCGGGGTCAGGCGTGTGGCGTAGTTGACGTCGAGCTGGCCGTAGTAAGCCGGGTCGCCCGGCTTCAGGCCGATCGTGGACGCATCCATGTGCTCCACGCGGTACTTCTCCATAAACACAAGGTATCCGCGGGCCGACGGGAACCGGGTGTCACCCATGGTCGCGGGCCACTGGCCGAGCTGCTGATCGTTGACGCTGGCCGTAAAGGTGTGCGCCGTCGCATCCGCAATGGCGACCTTTTTGTCGCCGATGTGGACGGTGACCTTTTTGTTGAAGTTACCGATTTGCCCGTTGCCGAGGTCGACGCCAAAGAGCTGCATGTCCATCGTGATGGTGCTGTTTGCGGTCCAGAAGTTTTCCGGTCGGTACCTGACCATGGTGTTACTGAACCAGTGGAAGGCACCGGCCTGACCGGAGGTGGAGCTGATCTTAATGGCCTTTTCGACGGCGTCCCGGTTCAGGACTGGCTCGCTGAAGGTAATCTGCAGCGGTTGTGCCACGCCCACTTTCATCCCGTCCAGCGGGTAGATGGCAGCGTCGGCCTCGTTGGCGGTCGAGACGGTGGTGAAGCTCCGCGTCGAGGTGTCCTTGCGGCCGGCTGCGTCCACCACGGAGAAGGTGTAGTTGTAGCGGGTGTTGAACTTCAGCGCGGCGGCTGCCGTCCAGCCGGTGCCGTCAGCGCTCAGGGTTCCATCGATGGCGTCGCCGGATGCGCTCGTCAGGGACACTCGGTCGATGTGGCCGTTGCTGACCTTAAGGGTCACCGGCGCGGCAGGGTTCACCTGTTTGGCCCCATTCGCGGGCGCAACGTTCAGCTGCGCGGGCGCCACCACCGGGAAAGCGAGTCCCGGCGTCGAGCGTTCCGGCGAAGCGGCCTCGGAAGCGAAGGATGCATGGGCCAATCCGGGCCCCGCAGCGAACACTCCGCCGGCCGCGGCAAGCGCGCAGACCGCACCGATCACGGCAAGCTTGCGGCCGGTGCTCCGGCTTCTCGGGGCGTTCAAAATACTCGGTTCCTTCCAGACGTTACCTAGAAAGCATAAATGACTTTCCTGCCGGCCCCGCCCTCGGCTCCGCCACGATCAGGTCACGAAGAAGGCCCCGAACGGACGTCCGGAGCCTTCTACTCAGTCATCTGCCGTTGCTGCGCCCTGGTGAAACGGCGCCGGCCCGGTCCTAGTAGCGGTAGTGGTCCGGCTTGTACGGACCGGAAACCGTGAGGTCCAGGTATTCGGCCTGCTCCTTTGACAGTTCGGTGAGTTCGACGCCCAGTGCGCCGAGGTGAAGCCGCGCCACCTTCTCGTCGAGGATCTTGGGCAGCACGTAAACCTGCTTGTTGTACTCCCGCTCCTCTGCCGGCTGGTCCCGCTTGGTGAAAAGCTCGATCTGCGCGATGGTCTGGTTGGCGAAGGAGTTGCTCATCACGAAGGACGGGTGCCCGGTGGCGTTCCCGAGGTTCAGCAGGCGGCCTTCGGACAGCACGATGATGGAGCGCTCATCCGCGGTCCCGGCGTCGAGCACCCACTCGTGGACCTGGGGCTTGATCTCGACCTTTGTGATGCCCGGGATCCGGGCGAGTCCGGCCATGTCGATCTCGTTGTCAAAGTGGCCGATGTTGCCCACGATGGCTTTGTCCCGCATCCCGGCCATGTGCTCGGCCATGATGACGTCTTTGTTTCCAGTAGTGGTGATGAAGATGTGGCCCTCCGCCAGCACGGATTCCAGTTTCGCAACCTGGTAGCCGTCCATTGCGGCCTGCAGCGCGCAGATCGGGTCGATTTCGGTGACGATAACGCGTGAACCCTGGCCCCTGAACGCCTCGGCCGCACCCTTGCCCACATCCCCGTAGCCGCAGACGACTGCGACCTTGCCGCCCATCAGCACGTCGGTGGCGCGGTTGATGCCGTCCGGGAGGGAGTGGCGGATGCCGTACTTGTTATCGAATTTGCTCTTGGTGACGGAGTCATTGACGTTGATGGCCGGGAACAGCAGTTTTCCCTGCTCCGCGAGCTGGTAGAGGCGGTGCACGCCGGTCGTGGTTTCCTCGGTGACACCCAGCAGGCGCGAGCCGATCCGGGTCCATTTCTGCGGATCGGCCTGCAGCGAAGCGCGCAGCACCTCAAGGAAGACGCGGCCCTCCTCGGACTCGTCGTCAGCGGTGGCCGGGACAGCGCCGAGCGCTTCGAAGTCGACGCCCTTGTGGACCAGCATGGTGGCGTCGCCGCCGTCGTCGAGAATCATGTTCGGTCCAAGATCCGGGTTGCTGTCCGCGCCGGGCCAGGTGAGGATCTGCTCGGCAGTCCACCAGTATTCCTCGAGCGTTTCGCCCTTCCAGGCGAACACGGGAACACCCTGCGGATCCTCAGCGGTTCCGGTGCCGACCACCACGGCTGCGGCGGCTTCATCCTGGGTCGAAAAGATATTGCAGGAAGCCCAGCGGACCTCGGCGCCAAGCGCCGTGAGCGTCTCGATCAGCACTGCCGTCTGCACAGTCATGTGCAGCGATCCGGCGATCCGGGCACCCTTGAGCGGCTGGCTCGCGCCGAATTCCTCGCGCAGGGACATCAGGCCGGGCATCTCGTGCTCCGCGAGGCGGATCTGGTGACGGCCGGCCTCGGCCAGGGAAATGTCCGCAATCTTGTAATCGAGAGTCATCTGAATCCTTTGTTGTGGCCGGCGGGCAGGTCCTGGACCTGGCCGCCTGTGAAGTCGATAGTTGTGCTTATCGGTGGCTGAAAAGTACTTCGGTGCCGAACGTCAATGTGATGGGGCTGGAGGCTAAGTGTCCGCGTGCCCGGAAGCGGCGGTGGAAAGGCCTGCGGCCGGCTGGCCGCCGTCGTGCTGGGAAGCCGGGGCAGCAGCGGCGGCCGGCAGCAATTCCGGCGGCAGCAACAGGGGGATGCCATCCTCGATCGCGTAGCGCAGTTTTTCGCCGTCGGCTCCGGCCGCGGCGGTGACGAGTTCCTCGCCGTCCTGTACCAGCGGGGAACCTGTTACGGGGCATCTCAGGACAGACAACAGTTCGGGACTGATCTTCGGCATGGTGAACGCTCCCTGGTGGGCGCCGCAGCAGACGCGGCTAGCTTACGGATTTTGCAGTTCCCAGCCTACCGCCAGTTGCGGTCTAGGAAGGTTCCCGCAGCACACGCAGATGCCCCCGGCGGGTGCCCTCGGAGCCGGCCGGAGCTTCCAGTGCCGGATGGACGCCGCGCCGGCTTTGCCCCGGTTCCGGTGCGGCCGGCCGGGAGGCCGCCTCCCGGACGGCGTTGGCAAGGGCGAGGAGGTCATCTGGACCGGGACCTGCCGGGGTAGCCGGCATGGCCAGCCGCAGCACTTCCCAGCCGCGCGGGACGGTCAGGGACCCGGCATGCTGTTCACACAAGTCGTAACAGTGCGGCTCGGCATAGGTTGCCAGTGGTCCCAGGACGGCCGTGGAGTCGGCGTACACGTACGTCAAAGTGGCCACCGCTGAATTGCGGCAGGCTGACCTTGAACAAAGACGAATGGCACCCACGACATCACAGACTACTCCCCCGGACCGGGAGGGGGCGCCCGGCACGCTGACGGCGGGTCGGGCGCCCGTGTCGCGGAAACCTTTCGCCGGGTTTAGAGTCGAGATATGCAGTCATCGCACCACGATCCGGGTTTTACGGTCCGCTTGGCTGAAAGCGACGCCGGACGTCCCGACGCCGGGTCCACAGCAGGCGCTTCCGGGCGCGCCGCGCCGGCGCGGGGCTTCCGCCAGCGGCGGAGGAACCGGCACGGCCGGGGGCTCCGCGGGGAGCTTATGCTGCCAACACTGCCCGGCTACCGGACCCGTTCCGATCGCTTCGACGACTTCGTCCTCGACTCGGCGGAGCGGCTCCATGACATTTGGGGCAAACCGCTGGACGGTGTCCGTTTCGCCGTCGACGAGATTCCGCCGGGCTTGGAACAAATCGTGGCGGAGCGCACTCCCGCACCCATGGGGTCCTGCTCCCCCGCTACGGCGGAGGAGGGGCCGGTCATCACCCTGTACCGGCGGGTAGTCGAACATGCCTGCGCGAGCCGCGAGGAACTTCAGGACCTGGTCCATGACGTTGTGGTGGAGTACACGGCTGAGATGCTCGGCGTTCCGCCCGAGTCACTGGACCCGGTCTACCGACGCCGATACTAGTTAGCCGCCGCGGTTCGCTGCGGCGGTCTCTTGGCCAGGGTGTGGTCAGTACCCGAGGGTGACAGGCACCTGCTCTTGGCCCGCAGCCCCCGGGGCAATGGTAATCGTTGAGACATCCTGCCTGCCGTCCTGCTGCAGCAGCACCGCGCCGTAGGCGGGATCGCCAGCGGCGGACACGAGGTAGCCAACAACCTTTGCGCCGTCGGCCTCGTCCGGGACCCTGATGGAGGCCGTGGTGCCGCCGGCGATGTCAGCGGAACCGGCCGTACGGATCTTCCCGTCCGCAGTAATCGGGGAGTAGGAAATGGTGGCCCGCCCCTCGGGAGCCCCGAAAATGAGGAAGCGGTCGCCTGCGCCGGGGACCGGAACAACGTGTTGGCTTCCCAGCCGCGCCGAGGCCGCCGACCAGGCGAAGTCGGCGGCGTCTTCGGCCTTGAGGCCCCGCGTGACGCGGGCTGCCGCGGTGAACGATACGTCCGAAGCGACCGCCACAGTGTAGGGACCGGCCGGCACGCCGGCGAGCGGGACCTGGGTGACTGATCCGGCCTTCGCAGTGACCACCCCGCCGCCGGGAAGGGCCTTCTGGCCGTCCCGGCCGTACAGCTTAATGGCGACGACGGCGTCGGCGGACCCCGGCACCGTGATTTGCAGTGCCGGACCGGCGTCTGCGAAACCGGGCTTGGCAGTCAGGGCTGCCACAGCTGCGCGATCCTGGATGTCGACGCCGGAGATCACCTGGCGCTGGGCCGGGGCCGCAGCGGGGACAATGAATTCCACACCGCCTGGGGTCAGCCCGCGCAGAACGCTCTGCTGGATGACAGCAGCCACGGGTCCGCCGGCGCTGCGCACCCGGACGCTGAGCTGTTCCTGTCCCGGCGCGAGTCCTGCCAGGATGACGGAGCGTGTAGTTCCCGGCGCGACCAGGAGCCCGCGGCTGCCCGGGGCCTGGAGGGGGCCCTTGGCTCCGAAGAGGTCGAGGCTGACAGTGGCCGGGCTGCTCGAAGCGTTGCTCAGTTTCAGGACCGCCGTGCGGCCCAGTGCGGTGTTCGCCCCGACGAGCCAGAGGTCGTTGGCGGGCTGCTGGCACCCTGCGGCTGCCGCCCCGCGGAGGTCGCCGTCCCCTGCCGTGTAGCTCATCACAGCTCCCGCGGAGGGCTGCAGGCCGCCTTCGGCGTCAGCGCTGAGGACGCTGACGTCATCGACTCCGCGCTGGGACACCACCCCGGCCACGGGCGCGGCATTGGCCGGCCTGGTCGGTGCGGGTGCAGGGCTTTGGGCCGCAGTCGTGGTCTTGGCAAGCTCCACCAGCGTGCTCCCGGTGAGCGCGGCGAGCCTGCTGCCGGGCAGGGCACCAGTGCCGGATGCCAGCACAATGGCGCTGACGTCGGTCTTGGCGGTCGCAGAGACAGGACTGAATTGCGGGTCAGTACCGATGGGCGCGCCGTCAAGCAGCCTGGCCGGGCCCGGGCAGACACCGACGCTGTTGCCTGCCGGGACGGCGGCCAGGGGGGCCGCGATGGGGCGGCTGCCGGCCGGCCCCTGCGGGGCAAGCGCCGTGGCGGCCACAAGTCCGCCGCCGGCAGCGACGAGCGCTACGGCGGCGAGCACGCCGCCCAGCCGCCGGACGCGTACAGCGGCAGCAGCACGCTCCCCGCGCGACCCGCGTGTCCTTCGCTTGGCGCGGGGGGCCAGATTGGCGGGTGTGCCCGCCGTCCCAGCAGGATCGCCTGCAGGGACCGCGGGCTTCCCCTCGGTGTGCAGGGCGTCCGGGGCTTTGTTCACCGGGTGGTCGTCATTAGGGATCAAGACGTTCCTTACGCAGGGAGCCTTCGTCCCGGGAGAGGCCGGTGTTTGGCCGGCGGGCAGGCATGGGGATGGCAAGAAGGACTGTCAGTCCAATGATGACGGTCTGGGCAACCCCGGCCCAGAGCGCCCAGGGTGCTTCGTAGCGGACACTTAGCTGCCCGCCCTGGGCCGGCAAGGTGAAGGCCTGCGCCCAGTCCGAAGTGGTGGCGGTGAGGCGGCGGCCGTCGAGCCAGGCACTCCAGCCCGGATCGGCGCGTTCGGCCAGCACCACCAGCCGGCCTTCCGGACCGGCGGCGACCGCAGCGTCGGCGGACACGGCGCGGGACGGGACCAGCGCGACTGTCGCGCCTGCGCCATCAACGATCCGCACCCGGTGGGCTACGTCGGCGGCCTGGATTACCGGCTGGTTCAGCGGGCTAATACGCCACAGCCAGCCGACGTCGGTTTTGCCGACGGAGACGAGTCCGGGGACGGCATCCATCCGGCTGGCTGTCAGTTGCGCCGCGGTATCGTCTGCCCTAAGGACCACGAAGCCAACGCCGAGCCGTTCAAGGTCGCCGCGGGGGTCCACGCCCTGGGCTGCGACGATGGTGGCTACAACCTTGCGGACGGACGCCACAACGGCGTCGTCGTCACGGGCGGTCTCCTGACCCGGCGCACCCATGATCGGGCGCGCCGCGGCGATGGTGGACAGGGCATCGAGGGTGGTGCCGGCACCACGCATCAGTGCGGCGTCGAAAGTGCCGTTATCGCCGGTGGAAATGACCAGGCTTCGAGTCTGTTCCGGCCCCTCGCCGCGGTCGATTGCCGTGGCCGGCAGGATCCGGGACGCTGCGGGCTGCACCAGCCGGCGGACGCCCAGTGAAGCCGTGGCCGGCGAATCAGCCGGTCCGGCGCCGGGACCAGCGGCAGCC
This sequence comes from Arthrobacter sp. AL05, assembly GCF_029960715.1. Classification (NCBI taxonomy): domain Bacteria; kingdom Bacillati; phylum Actinomycetota; class Actinomycetes; order Micrococcales; family Micrococcaceae; genus Arthrobacter; species Arthrobacter sp. AL05. The sequence goes on along the minus strand of NZ_JASBRC010000002.1, from coordinate 131,874 downwards.
AGGGTGGATTGTGAGAGGACGTTTTGCGTGGCCCACACGGTGAGGCCGGCCGCGGGTCCGGCCAGCAGGAAGACCGTTGCTACGGCCGCGGTCACCCGGGTCGCGACCTTGCGGCCCACCGTTGCGGCGGCCGCGCGGTCGGCGGAGTCCAGCAGGCCCGCCGCGCCGATCAGCGCCGACGCCAGCAGGGCGAAGCCTGCCGCCGACACGGCGGGGCCCGTAAAGGGGGTGACCAGGACGCCGGCGCCGGCGCCGGTGGCGAGCTGGCTGCTGAGCCAGCCACCGGCCAGCAAAAGCAGCGCCGCGGCCCAAAGGGCCCGCGCGATCCGCGGCGGACGGCCGGGGAGGAACAGCGCAGCAACGGCCAAGGCCAGCACCGGCAGCCCCACCAGCAGGGCGAGCAGGAGCGCCCACGGCACAGCAAACCCTGCGCCGAAGAGCGGCAGGCCGGTGAGCCCACCGTCGGCTGCGAAGCGCAGCGGCTGGCCGAGGAACTGCTGCCACAGGGGTGCGGCGTCAAAGGCCAGCGGCACGCCGGGGTCGGCGAGCAGTGCACGGGGCCGGTCGAGGGTGGAGACCAGGAACGGTATGTATAGGGCGAGGCTTGGCAACAGCGCCCACCAGACGGTCCGACCGCGACGGCCCGGGAGAGCCCCGCACAGCGCCACGAGGGCGATGCCGGGCAGCAGCAGCGAAGGGGCTGCCGCTGTGCAGACCGCCAAGGCCAGTCCGGCAGCAGCGGCGGCGGTCCAGGACGGGGTGCCGTTGATGCCCGGCTTGGCTGGCGGCAGCTCGGTGAAGCGCCGCTCGCCTGGGGCCGGAACGGCGTAGCGCCCGCGTCCCGCGGCGGTTCCGGTGGCCCGCAGCAGGGCCAGCACCAGCACCGGCATCAGGACATGGACCACCAGGGCCCCAACACGGCCCTGGTTGAGCGCCACCTGCAGGGCGGGTGCGCCGGCCCACACGAGGGCTGCCGCGAGCCGGAGGCGCCGGCGCTGCGTCAGGGCACCGGCAGCAAACCAGGCTCCGAGGGCGGAAAGGGGCATGGCCAGGATCAGCAGCGAGCCCAGCGCGGTGTTGGCGTTGCCGGCGCCGAGCACGCCGAGGACCCAGAGGAGGTACCCGAAGGGATCGCCATGGCCGGGAAGCCCCGGGCCGAGGCTCACCCACCAGCCGGCGGCGTGGTCCCAGATCTCACCGAGCCGCTGCGAGACGGGGATCATCGCGCCGCCGGAGACGGCTTCGGCCCGGAAGAGGCTGAGCAGCCCGGTCAGGGAGGCTGCGGTGGCAATCAGGATGGCGAGAAGCGCGCCGTTGCCCACCCAGCCGCGCTCGGAGGTAGTGAGCGCGGCGAAGTCGTCGTCCGAGTCGCCGGTGGGCTGTTCGGCCAGCGGATCATTCGCCGCCAGGGCGTCCGCTGAATCGTCCGCGCCGAGGGCTTCCATCAGTGAGCGGCGGTGCGCCCACACTTCGCGGCGCGGTGTCTGCAGACCCTTAATCACAGAACGCCGGATGCGGCGGGACCGGCCAGCACTGCGCCGCCCGCGGACCACGGCAGCGGGCCGGCCAAGCGCAGCAAACGTTGCCAGGAGTTGGGAAAAACCGTGGCCCGGATCCTTGACCGCAATACTCAGGACTACTTTGAAAATGCTCCCCAGCAGGGCACCGGCTGCATGCAGCGGCACCTTCCACACCGGGGCGTGCTTGAGCCGCAGATACACCTGCGCCTTGCGCGCCGCCTTCGCATTGCCCAGGGCATGCGGGCGGTGCGAGACGTGGAACATTTTGGCACCCGGAACAACGACTACCCGGTGCCCGGCGAGCCGGTTTCGCCAGCAGAAGTCAACGTCGTCGCCGCTGCCGGGCAGGGCCGGATCGAAGCCGCCGAGGTCCTCCCAGACGTCGCGGCGGACCAGCATCCCGGCGGAATTGACGGCAAACGTGTCGCTGCGGCCATCATATTGGCCTTGGTCGAGCTCGTCGGCGTCGATCAGGGTCAGCCGTTCGGCCCAGCGGCTGGTGGAGAGCCCAACGTCGATCAGCCGCCGCTCGGAGTGCCAGTCCAGCTGCTTGCAGCCGGCGACGGTGACGGACGGTGCACGTTCCACGGCCTGAAGCAGCTCGGCCAGGGCTTCCGGAGCCGGGGCAGCGTCGTCATGCAGCAGCCAGATCCACTCGGCCGGCGCTTCCTTGGACGTGCCGCGGCCGTCCCAGGGGTCGAGCGCGGCGAGGCCAGCCTGCACGGCCGCGCCCATGCCGCTGCGGGCCTGCTGATAGACGGTGACGTTGGCGGTGCCGAGAGCCTGTTGGAGGAGGGTCGCGGATTGGTCGCGGGAGCCGGTGTCGACACCGATACAGGCGTCTGCGGGCCGGGTCTGGGCTGCCAGTGCCGCGAGGGTCCTGGGGAGAAAGTCACCGCCGTCGTGGGAAACCACAACGGCGGTGACTCGTACTTCCTGAAGAATTAGATCGCTCGCTTCCTAAGCCGGCGCCGCTCGCGCTCGGAGAGGCCACCCCAGATTCCGAAACGCTCGTCGTTCGACAGAGCGTATTCGAGGCACTGCGAGCGGACGTTGCACGCCCCGCAGACCTTCTTGGCGTCGCGTGTGGAGCCGCCCTTCTCGGGGAAGAATGCCTCCGGGTCCGTCTGGGCGCAGAGCGCGTCCGTCTGCCAGCCCAGCTCGCCTTCATCGTCGAAGTCCTGCTGGGAGGGCAGTCCGATCCACACCGGCTGCGTGGTGGTGCCGGCATGGAGGGTCTGAAGTTCCATCGGGGGATCGTGAAGATCGTTTTCCTGGTCCGGTCCGGACAGGAGTTCATCGTGCGCCGCAAGGAAGGCAGTCGCCTGGTCCTGCAGCGGGTCTTTGGCCCGTTCGTTGTAACGGTCCGCAGCGTCCGGATCGGCCGGATCGACGTACCAGTCGCTCGGTACACCTCGTGAACGGTACGTGGCCGTGGCCTGCCCAGCAACGACGGCCTGTTCATGGATACGCTCTGCTAGCCCCATTGGCGTTTCCTTTCTGGTTTTGCGGCCCTTGCCTGTCCCGTTGACACTCGGCTTGAGTACGGGATTCAGCGCTTTGGCCTTCGATACCTAATTACACGTGTGTAAGTATCCGGTAGTCAAGCCACGCCGGGGATAATAATCACTTTCCTACCTGAACGCCGGGCACGCCACGCGAGTAATTTTTTGGCATCAGCCCGCTGATTACGCGGATTAATCAGCGTACTGAGCACTTCCGGGGACATTTAGCTGAATTTTAGGCAAACTTCCCCGTGCACCGTGGCGCCGCAGAGCTAAACCCCCGCGACACAGGTGATGGAGATCACGCGGTTCGGCCGTGGCAAGATGAACCCATGAGCATCCCGGCAATCGAACTGATGACAGCCCTGCGTTCCGGCCAGTCGACCTCTCCTCGGCTGACTTGGTACGGGCCCGACTCCGAGCGGGTAGAGCTTTCCGGCCGGGTTTTGGACAACTGGGTCGCAAAGACAGGCAACCTGTTGCAGGACGAGCTCGACGCCGAGCCCGGGACGCGGTTGCGGCTGGACCTGCCGGCGCACTGGAAGTCCGCCATCCTCGCCCTCGCGGCCTGGCAGCTCGGCATGGAGGTTGTGTTCGGCGACGCCGAGGCCGAACTGCTGGCCACCGCCGATCCCGGCCCCGGCGCAGCGCTCGGCGCCTTCGACGCCGTCCTGGCTGTGGCGCTGCCGGCGTTGGCCATGCGCTGGCCGGGTGAGCTGCCCAGCAGTGTGCTGGACTATGCCGCCGAGGTGCGCTCCCACGGCGACGTCTTGATGCCGCATGTGGCTCCGGAGGCCTCACGGCGGGCCGTGCGGTCAGCAACCGGGGCAGAGCATAGCCACGGCGGATTGCTGGACGGCTTTGCGGCGGCCCCGGCGGACGGCGTGCGGTTGCTGGTGCCGGCCGGCAACGGCTTGGAAGCAGCGTTGGCCCAGGCCTTGGGCGCCTGGCACCATAACGGTTCGGTGGTGCTGGTGCACCCCGAGGTCACGGTAACGGAAAAGCTGCTCGCGGACGAGCGCGTCAACGGCGGCTAAGGGCTGCCTTAGGCCGGCGGGCCGGGGACTTCCCGGTCCTTGGCGGTGCTGCCCTGGACCAGGTGGCTCTCGAGGGCGGGGCCGGACTGGGTGTGCGGGTGCCGCTCGATGATCTCGTGGTCGTGGGAGAATTCCGGTTCTTCGTCGAGTTCCTTATTAAAGACCAGGAAACGGTAGGCGAAAAAGCGCACCACTGTGGCAACCAGGATGCCAACAATGCCGGCGGCGAACAGCATGTTTTTGTCCGTCACGTTGAAGCTGTACTTGGCGAGGGCCGTGAACCCGGTGGAGATACCGATGCCAATGCCGTTGATCAGGATGAACATCGCGAGCTCACGGAGGACGTTGTCCTGGCGGCGGTGGCGGAAAGTCCAGAAACGGTTCGCAATCCAGGAGAAGATCGTGGCGAGGGTGGCGCCGACAAAGCGGGCTTTGGCTTCGCTGTCGGTCATCGGCCCGTGCATCAGGTAGTAAGTCAGGCCGTTGTCAATAATGAACGCCACCCCGCCGACGGCACCGAACTTGGCGACTTCGCGCCAGAACAGCGAGGCAAGTCCGCGCAAGCGCTCGGTAAGTGTAGTAATCATGACCCTCCGTGGCCGTCGTAAACTCGTAGGCCATTGGGCCAACGGCCCATTTTAGCGCCGATTCCCGGCAGCTCACCGCCTCCAGCGGTCCGGACGCCGCAACCGGCCAGCGTGGAATCATGCCGGCGGCCGGTTGCCGTGCCGGGCGCGTCCCCCGCCGAAGCTTACTTAAATCCGGCCGATGACAGTCCGGAACCCGCTCCGGGACTACCAAAAGCCGGGTTATTGCGAGCTTTTCGGTAGGCTGGGGCTTGTGACTTTTCCTGTGATCGGTGTAGTTGGCGGCGGCCAGCTCGCCCGTATGATGGCCCCCGCGGCCACCGCCCTGGGCTTCGAGCTCCGCGTCCTGGCCGAAGCTGAGGACGTTTCGGCAGTTTCGGCCGTGGCCCATGCCCCGGTCGGTGACTACACCGACTTGGACCATCTCCTTGAGTTCTCCCGCGGCCTTGACGTCCTGACCTTCGACCATGAGCACGTTCCCACCGAGCACCTGCGGGCCCTGCAGCGGGCCGGTGTCAACGTCCACCCCGGACCGGATGCGCTGGTCAATGCCCAGGACAAGCTTGTGATGCGGGCCGCCGTCGACCGCCTGGAGCTGCCCAATCCGCGCTGGGCCGCCGTCGACGGCGTCGCCGCCCTGATCGCGTTCGGTGCGGACAGCGGCTGGCCCGTTGTCCTGAAGACCCCGCGCGGCGGATACGACGGCAAGGGCGTGCGGATCGTGGACTCCGCGGCCGACGCCGAGGAAACCGCGGACTGGTTCGAGGCAATGTCGCCGCTGCTCGCCGAGGCCAAAGTGGAATTCAGCCGGGAACTCTCGGCCCTTGTAGCCAGGACACCCGACGGCGAGTCGCGGGCCTGGCCCGTGGTGCATACCGTCCAGGTCGACGGTGTCTGCGACGAAGTCATCGCCCCGGCGCTGGAGATCCCGCTGGACGTCGCTGCCGCGGCGGAGAGTGCCGCCTTGCGGATCGCCAATGAGCTCGGCGTCACGGGGGTGATGGCGGTGGAACTGTTCGAAACCCCCGGCGTGGGTGCCGGCTTTCTGATCAACGAACTGGCGATGCGTCCGCACAACACCGGTCACTGGACACAGGACGGCTCGGTGACAAGCCAGTTCGAACAGCATCTGCGGGCAATCCTCAATCTGCCGCTGGGCGCCACGGACCTGCTGGGTCCAGTTGTGGTGATGAAGAACTTCCTGGGCGGCGCGAACGAGGATCTGTTCTCCGCCTACCCGGCAGCCCTGGCCAGCGAACCGGCAGCAAAGGTCCACTGCTACGGCAAGTCCGTGCGGCCGGGGCGCAAGATCGGCCACGTTAACCTCGTCGGCGGTTCCGTGGCCGAGGTCGACTCGGTGCGCGACCGCGCCGCCACGGTCGCAAACATCATCCGCAACGGCGGGCCCCAGTCCCGCACCGCCGCCGGTGCCCACGAGGAGAACGCATGAGCGTCAGCAACACCGTCCCGTCCACGGACCGGTCCCCCGCAGCCGCGGACACCGAGCCCGAGGCCCCGATCGTTGGGCTCGTGATGGGTTCGGACTCCGACTGGCCCGTGATGGAGGCAGCTGCCGAGGCCCTCGCCGAGTTCGGGATCCCTTTTGAAGCCGACGTCGTCTCCGCGCACCGGATGCCGCTGGAGATGATCCGTTACGGCCAGACGGCCCATGAGCGCGGCCTGCGTGTGATCATCGCCGGCGCCGGCGGCGCGGCCCACCTGCCCGGCATGCTCGCCGCCGTCACTCCCCTGCCGGTCATCGGCGTCCCGGTCCCGCTCAAAACCCTCGACGGGATGGACTCCCTGCTCTCCATCGTCCAGATGCCCGCCGGGGTACCGGTCGCGACAGTATCCATCGGCGGGGCCCGCAACGCCGGGCTCCTGGCCGTGCGCATCCTGGCCTCGGGCGCGGACCCGCTGGCCGTAAGACTCCGGGCGGAACTGCTCGACTTCGCCCGGGAGCTCAACGACGTCGCCACCCGGAAGGGCGCGAACCTGCGGCACAAGGTGGGCGACGTGTTCGCAGCCGCAAACGTTGTCACCCGGGGCAGCCGTTAAGGATCACCAGATGACCAACAGTTACGCCCCTTCCCGTCAGCCGGCGCCACGGAACCCGAGAGCTTCCGGGTCCCTCACGGATCCCGTTCGCTACCCCTCGGGAGCGGCTGCCCCGGTCCGGATCAAACGTGCTTTTTTGCTGGTCCTGATGACGCTGCTGGTGCCCGGCAGCGCCCAGACGGTCGCCGGCGACCGTCGGCTGGGACGGATCGCCCTCCGTGTCACCCTGACCGTCTGGGCGCTGGCGGTCGTTGCCGCGGTGCTCCTCGCGGTGTCCCGGTCCACGCTTATCAATCTGCTCACCAACCGCTTTACCTCGCTGCTGCTGATCATCGGGCTCGTGGCGCTGGCCCTCGGCTGGGCAGCCCTGTTTATCAACACCCTGCGACTGATCCGCCTCGTGCTGCTGCCGCCGGGAGTTCGTCCCGCCGTAGTTATTTCCCTGGTGGTCGCGATGGTCCTCAGCAGTGGCTCGCTGGGCTACGCCGCCTACCTGCTCAACGTCAGCCGCGACGCAATCGGCAACATTTTCTCCGCCGGGCCGACAATTGAGCCCTCAGAGGGCCGCTATAACTTCCTGATGATGGGCGGCGACGCCGGTGCGGACCGAACCGGCCGCCGGCCGGACAGCCTCTCCGTCATCAGCGTTGACGCCAAAACCGGCCAGACCGCCATCATCTCGGTGCCGCGCAACCTGCAGAACGCACAGTTCAGCAAGGATTCCCCGATGCGCGCAATTTACCCTGACGGCTACAACTGCGGCGATGAGTGCCTCATCAACGCCATCAATACCGAAGTCACCAACGAGCACAAGGACCTTTACCCCGGTGTGCAAGACCCCGGCGCGCAAGCCACGCTGGAGGCCGTCTCCGGGACCCTTGGCATAAAGGTCCAGGCCTACGTCCTGGTCGACATGGACGGCTTCGCCAAACTTGTGGATGCCATGGGCGGCATCCGGATCAAGGCCGGGGGCTGGGTCCCGATCAGCGGCGAGACCATTGATGAAGCCAACGGTATCCACGGTATGCCGCTGGGCTGGATCCCCGCCGGCGACAATACGCTCGACGGGTACCATGCCCTCTGGTACGGCCGCTCGCGCGAATTCGTGGACGACTACGCCCGGATCGCCCGCCAGCAATGCGTCCAGCAGGCCATGCTCAAGCAAATGGACCCCGCAACCCTGCTCACGAAGTTCGAAGACATCGCCAAGGCCGGGACCAAGGTGGTCGAATCCAACGTCTCGGCCAGCCAGCTTGGAAGTTTCGTTGACCTGGCCATCAAGGCGAAGGGCCAGGAAACGAAGCGGCTGACCATTGGACCGCCCGACTTCGACGCCTCGTTCTCGACGGTCCCGGACTTCGACCAGATCCACCAGAAGGTCGATGCCCTCCTTGGGCCCGCCCCCGCGGCCGCCGGTGACAGCCTCCGCCCGCAGGACGCCGTCCCCGGGCCGCTGTCCGCCGCGGGCGGATTGCCGCGCACACAGCCCGGCACCGAGCCCGGGCCGTCGTCGGACTTCACCCCGGTGACAACCACCCCGGACGGCGAGCCGATCACCGAAGACATGCTGAACCAGTTCAAGCTCGACGGTGATGAGCAGTCCATCCGCAACCTGGTGGCCACCAACGGCCAGTGCGCTCCGCTCTAGCGCCGTCGATCAGTCTTATTCCGTAACAGGCTTCCACAACAGACTTCCACAACAGACAGGGACACCCGGCAGTGTACGAACTCGAAAATGTCCTCCGCCCCTATGCCTGGGGCTCCACCACGGCTATTTCCGGGCTCCTGGGCAGGCCGGCTTCAGGCGGTCCCGAAGCGGAGCTGTGGATCGGCGCGCACCCGGATTCGCCCTCAGTTGCGCTCAGTCCCGCCGGTGCGGGATCAACCGGCGCCCACGCCGCAGTGGCGGAGGACGGCGGCCGCCTGGGCTTGGATTCGCTGATCGCGTTGGACCCCGAGCACCATCTGGGCAGCGACAGTGTTGCCGAATTTGGCCCCCGGCTGCCGTTTCTGCTCAAGGTCCTGGCCGCCGACAGTCCGCTGTCCCTTCAGGTGCACCCGACCCTGGAGCAGGCGCGCGCAGGGTTCGCCCGCGAGGAGGCCGCCGGCGTCGGCCACAAGGCCACGGAACGCAACTACAAGGATGACAACCACAAGCCGGAGATGATCTTCGCGCTGACACCGTTCGAGGCGCTGTGCGGTTTCAAACCGGCCTCGGAAGCCCGCGCCGTCTTCGATCTGCTGGTGGCGGACTTTGAGCTGGCCGGCCTCGATCTTCCGGAGCTTGTGCCGCTGCTGCTGCAGGATCTGGCGCAGCCGGACGAGCACACAGCCCTGCAGTCGGCCTTCGAGCGGCTGATCGCCGGCGGCGAGGCCGTAGCCGAGGCGACGGCCGTGATTGCGGCCGCCCTTATCTCCGGCGCCCCGACGGCGCCCTACCAGGCCGAGCTTTCCACAGTCGTGACCCTCAACGCCCGGTATCCGGGCGATCCCGGCGTACTGATTTCGCTGCTGCTCAACCGGATCTCACTGGCACCGGGCGAGGCTGTCTACCTCCCGGCCGGCAACGTCCACGCCTATCTGCACGGGCTGGGCATCGAGGTCATGGCCGCCTCGGACAACGTGCTGCGTGGCGGGCTGACGCCGAAGTTCGTGGACGTCCCAGAACTGCTCCGGACCGTTTCCTTCGCGGCCGCCGGTGTGCCGAAGCTCAGCCCCGAGACCACCATGTTGGGCCAGGAGCTCTTCCGGCCGCCGTTTCGCGAATTCCAGCTGCAGCGCATTGTGCTGGAGTCCGGCGCTGGACCTGTTCCGGTGGCGCAGTCGGGCGCCGCAGTGATCATCGTGGTGGCCGGATCCGTGCTCCTGGACTCTCCCAAGGGCGAGTTGCGGCTGGAGCGCGGTGCCAGTGCTTTCCTGCCCGCGGCCGAGGCACCGGTCAACGCCCACGCAGTGTCCGGCGCCGCCGGGACCGCCATCGCATTCGCCGTCACTACCGCCCTGAGAGCCTGAATCCGTGGACCACTTCCTGCAGAGCCCGGCGTGGGCCGATTTCCAGCGCAGCCTGGGCCGGACAGTACACCAGCGCTCCGGTCCCGGCTGGAGTTTCCTGGCCATCGAGGAAAGCAACCCGGCCGGAAAACTCCTCTACGCACCCTACGGCCCGGTCGCCGCCTCGCTGGCTGCTTTCGACGCCGCCGTCGCTGTGCTGACGGACCTGGCCCGCGGCTGCGGCGCGGTGTTTGTCCGGATCGAACCGGTCGATGCCGGTTTCACGGCCGCTGACGCCGATGCCGTGCTGCGCACGCGCGGCCTCCGTCCCGCCCCGGCCAACCAGCAGCCGGAACTCAGCTGGGTCGTGGATGTGGACCGCGACTTTAAAGACGTCCTCGCGGAGATGAAGCCGGCAAACCGCAACCTGTACCGGAACATCCACAAGAAGGGCGTAACGTTCCGCTCCAGCCAGGACGCTGGTGAGATCTCCGTGCTGCTGGGATTCCTGCATCTGACGGCGGCACGAAACGGTTTTAAGCCCCAAAGCGACGACTACCTCACTGCGGTGGCCAGCTCACTGATGCCGGCCGGTGCTGCGACGCTCTTCATTGCCGAACTCGAGGGCGAGCCCATTGCTGCATCCCTGGCCTACGATTCCTCGGACACCCGCGTCTATGCCCACGCCGCACTGGACGACGCGCACCGGAAGCTGAGCGCCGGCATTCCGCTGCTGGTCACACTGATGGCTGATGCCAAAGACAGGGGCCTGAAGTTCGTGGACCTGTGGGGCGTGGCACCGGCAGACCAGCCGGAGCACAAGTGGGCCGGGTTCACGGCCTTCAAGAAGTCCTTCGGCGGCCGTGAAGTCGCCTACCCCGGAACCTGGGATTTGCCGGTGCGGCCCCTGCGCTACGGCGGATACCAACTGGCCAGAAAGGTCGCGCAGGCCGCACGCCGCGTACTCGCGGCGGCGCGAAAGGTGCCTGTCCGGCTGCGCAGCGCGCTCCGCCGCTAGGTCTCCGCACCGCGGACCGGCTCACCCCCCTGCTGGACATGCCCCGCGTCAGGCTTGGCGAGTGGACACAACACCACTATGTCCACGCCCTGGCGTGACCAGCGGACATGTCCGTCGGTGGGGGCACGTCCCGGCCGCAAGACCGGACATGTCCGTCGGGAGGCGTCCCTAGTTGCCGGCTTCGGCAGCTTTCTTCTGCGCTTCGTAGGCACTGGCCACCATGTCCTCGACGGAGTGCCGCATTTTCCAGTCGAGGTCGCGTGCGGCCAGGGTGCCGTCCGCCACGATCCGGTCCGGGTCTCCTGTCCGGCGGGGTCCGATCTCCGGCTCGAAGTCGATGCCGGTCACCGCGGCCATCGCCGTCATAATCTGCCGCACCGAGAGCCCGTCGCCGGACCCGAGGTTGTAGACGCGTTCCAGCGGCCCACCGGCGGCGAGGGCCTGGGCGGCCGCGACGTGCGAGGTCGCCAGGTCGGCGACATGAACGTAGTCGCGCACGCAGGTGCCGTCGGCTGTGTTGTAGTCGATGCCGTTGATTCTTGGTGTTTTTCCTGCGGTTAAGGCGCGGAGCACTATCGGGAAGAGGTTGTGCGGGCTCGTGTCGTAGAGCTCGGGCGAGCCGGATCCGACGACGTTGAAGTAACGCAGCGAGGTGTGTTTGAGGCCTCTGGCCCTGCCCTGGTCACGGATCAGCCATTCGCCGATCAGCTTGCTTTCCCCATAGGGCGATTCCGGCTGCGTCGGAGTCTCTTCCGTAACAATGTCGCCGGCGGGGGTGCCGTAGGTCGCGGCGGAGGAGGAGAAGACCAGATTCTTCACCCCGGCTCGTTCCATCCCAGTCAGCAGCACCGCCGTGCCGGTGACGTTTTGCTCGTAGGTCAGCAGCGGTTCCTGCACGGAAACGCCAGCGTATTTGAAGCCGGCAAGATGGATCACGCCGGTTACCGAATGTTCCGCCAGGGTTCCGGTGACGAGGTCCAAGTCGAGAATACTGCCGTGCACAAAGGGCACGTCCGCCGGAACAAACTCGCGGTGCCCGCTCGAGAGCGAATCAATCACCACCGCCTGGATGCCGGCCCCGCGCAAAGCGGAGACCACATGCGAACCGATATATCCTGCGCCACCTGTTACGAGCCATGTCATGGTCCCACCCTACCTAACGACGACGGCCAGCGGCCGGCCGGAAACGCCGGATCCCGGGGCGCGGTCCGCGCCCCGGGATCCGGGTGTTCTGGCCGATCCGGCAGGCGCTAGTTCCTGCGCGCGTAGCCTTCCCACTTGCTGGCTTGGTGCTCGCCATCAACGAAGCGGATGGTCCCGGACTTGGACCGCATCACGATGGACTGGGTAAGAACCTTGTCCTTGGAGTAACGCACGCCCCTGAGCAGGTCACCGTCGGTGATGCCGGTCGCGGCGAAGTAGCAGTTGTCGCTGGAGACGAGGTCGTTGGTCGACAACACCCGGTCCAAGTCGTGTCCGGCGTCGATGGCCTTCTGCTTTTCGTCATCGCTGGTGGGCCACAGCCGGCCCTGGATCACTCCGCCGAGGGACTTGATCGCGCAGGCCGTGACGATTCCTTCCGGCGTTCCGCCGATGCCCATCAGCGCGTCAACCCCGGTGCCGGAGCGGGCCGCGGCGATGGCTCCGGCGACGTCGCCGTCCATGATGAACTTGGTCCGCGCGCCGGCTTCGCGGATTTCCTCCACAAGCGGGCGGTGCCGGTCCCGGTCGAGGATCATCACGTTGAGCTGGTTGACTTTGACGCCTTTGGCTTTGGCGATGAGGTGCAGGTTCTGTTTGACCGGCAGGCGCAGGTCAACCATGTCGGCCGCTTCCGGGCCGGTGACGAGCTTCTCCATGTAGAACACCGCGGAGGGATCGAACATCGAACCGCGCTCGGCCACGGCAAGGACGGCCAGGGCGTTGTTGATGCCCAGGGCGGTCAGCCGGGTTCCGTCGATCGGGTCAACGGCGACGTCGCACTCGGGGCCGGTGCCGTCACCGACGTGCTCGCCGTTGAAGAGCATCGGGGCTTCGTCTTTTTCACCTTCGCCGATCACCACAACACCGTTGAAGTGGACGGTCTGGAGGAAGGAACGCATAGCGTCGACGGCGGCGCCGTCGGCCTTGTTCTTGTCCCCAAAACCCACCCAGTGGCCACCGGCGATGGCGGCTGCTTCGGTGACGCGGACCAGTTCCAAAGCAAGGTTGCGGTCCGGCTCGTCGATACCGACGGCGAGCGACGGGGAGAGCGTGGAGTACTTCTGGGTCATTGGCGCTGGTGTCACGTGAACCTCTTCTTCGAGTGGCGATCATTGAAGCCGCACGGACAGGATCGATCCGCGGCGGTGATTCGTATCATGGTGATCTCGTCTGCTACTGATCATAGTCGCGGTGGAAAGCTGCGTCGTGGAATGACCAATCCGTGAACGTTATGCCCCGCGGCCGGCCCCGCCCGGCCGAATGTGAGATCGGCCCGGAATGGGCGACTATAGAGGGGTGAGCGAATTGCAGGAAACACCCCCAGCAGCCCGGGCCGGCAACGCCGGCAGCGCCGGCCCGAATGTGCCCGGCGCGCCGGACCAACCGCCCGTTAAGCCAGTCCTGAGCGCCGGAGCGGCCAAGCGGGCGAACGCCTCGGTGCTCGGCATGATCATTGCGCTGGTCCTGAGCATTGCGGCATTCCTGCCGATCGTCCTGATGAACCCGTCGCCCAAGACCGACGGCTACCGGCCCAACATCGATGTCAGCGCCGTGGCGCGCAACGCGGCCGGTGTGGCAGGATTCACACCCGCGGCCCCGGAAACCGGCGACACATTCCGCGCAAATTACGCCCGCTGGGAATCGGGCGCGGGCAGCGGCGTCCCGACGTGGGAAGTGGGCTACCTCACCCCCAAGGAGTCCTTCATTGCCCTGGTGCAGGCCCGGCAGTCCAATCCCACGTGGCTGCTGCAGCAGGTGAAGAGCGCGCCCGTGACCGGCACCCGCAGCGCCGGCGGACGCGATTGGGAACTCCGTGACACGGGCAAGGGTGAGAAGAGCATGGTGCTTGCCGACGCCGGCGGCACCACGGTTATCCTGACCGGATCCGCGCAGCTGGACGAATTCACGCTGCTCGCTGCCGCCGTGGTGAAGTCACTCGAGGGCACTTCCGGTGCGGCCGGCGGCGCGTCACCAGGGAGCTCCGCGGACGCAACAGGTTCGCCGTCGCCCGCCCCTTCGCCGTAAGGTAGGGCCGTGGCCACCTATCTCACCCCTTCCCTTGCCTGGCGCCGCCTGCGCGAAGGCAACGATCGCTTTGTTGCCGGCGAATCGTCCCATCCCAACCAGGACGCGTCCCGCCGTTCCTCGCTGGTGGAGAACCAGCACCCATTTGCGGTGATCTTCGGCTGCTCGGATTCCCGGCTGGCCGCTGAGATTATCTTCGACCTCGGCCTTGGCGATGCATTCGTGGTCCGCACCGCGGGCCACGTAATCGACGACGCCGTCCTCGGCTCGCTCGAGTACAGCGTCAGCGTCCTCTCGGTGCCGCTGATCGTCGTCCTCGGGCATGACAGCTGCGGCGCGGTCACGGCCACCAAGAACGCCATGGAGACCGGGCAGATGCCCGTCGGCTTTATGCGCAGCCTGGTCGAACGCATCACGCCGTCGGTGCTGACCTCGCTGCGCAACAACCAGAACGACATCAACGACATGGTGGTTGAAAACGTCAAACAGACATCACAGCGGCTCGTGGACAGCTCACGGGTGATATCCGATGCTGTCGGGGGTGGCCGGGCCGCCGTGATCGGCCTCGCCTACAGCCTGTCCGACGGCAGGGCGGACCTCGTCTTCGAAATCGGCGAGCTCTAGTTTCCTGCCACTGCAGGCAGCATGCTCTTCACGGTTTTCGATGGGACGCCTCCGCCCAATAAGCTAGCCCCATGACTTCCACAGAAGAATTGAACACCGAAGAGTTCCGCATCGAACACGACACCATGGGCGAAGTCCGCGTCCCGGTGAACGCCTTGTATCGCGCCCAGACGCAACGAGCCGTGGAAAACTTCCCGATCTCGGGCAAGACCCTTGAGCGCGCCCACATCGAGGCCCTCGCCCGGGTCAAAAAGGCGGCAGCACAGGCCAACGCAGAACTGGGAGTACTCGACGGCGAGCTCGCCCAGGCGATCGCTGATGCTGCTGACGAGGTGGCCGCCGGCAAGTACGACGGCGATTTTCCGATCGACGTGTTCCAGACCGGGTCGGGGACCTCGTCGAACATGAACACCAACGAGGTCCTTGCCGAACTGGCCACCCGTGCGCTTAAGGCCGCCGGCAGCGACAAGGTGGTCCACCCCAATGACCACGTCAATGCTTCGCAGTCTTCCAACGATGTTTTCCCCACCTCGGTCCATGTGGCCGCCACCTCTGCCCTGATCAACGACCTGATCCCGGCCCTCGGCTACCTTGCGGAATCCCTGGAGCGCAAGTCCGTTGAGTTCAAGGACGTTGTAAAATCCGGCCGCACGCACCTGATGGACGCCACCCCGGTGACGCTGGGCCAGGAGTTTGGCGGCTACGCCGCGCAGGTCCGCTACGGCGTCGAGCGGGTTAATGCCGCGCTGCCCCGGGTCGCTGAAGTTCCGCTCGGCGGCACCGCCGTCGGTACCGGCATCAACACCCCGGCAGGTTTCCCGGAGCGGGTTATCGAGCTGCTTGCCGCTGATACCGGCCTGCCGCTGACGGAGGCACGCGACCACTTTGAGGCGCAGGCCAACCGTGACGGCCTGATCGAGGCATCCAGCCAGCTCCGCAACATCGCGATCTCCTTTATGAAGATCAACAATGACCTGCGCTGGATGGGTTCCGGTCCCAACACCGGCCTCGGCGAAATCTCGATCCCGGACCTGCAGCCGGGTTCCTCGATCATGCCCGGCAAGGTCAACCCGGTGATCTGCGAGGCCTCCATCATGGTCTGCGCCCAGATCATCGGCAACGACACTGCCATCGCCTGGTCCGGCACCAACGGCGCCTTCGAGCTCAATGTCGGCATCCCCGTGATGGCCGCCAACCTGCTTGAGTCCGTGCGGCTGCTGGCCAACACCAGCCGCGTGATGGCCGACAAGATGATCGACGGCATCACCGCCAACGTCGAGCGGGCCCGTTTCCTGGCCGAGGCGTCACCGTCGATCGTCACGCCGCTGAACAAGTTCATCGGTTACGAGAACGCCGCCAAGATCGCAAAGAAGGCAGTGGCCGAAGGCCTGACCATCCGCGAGACAGTAGTGGCTATGGGCTTCCTGGAACGCGGCGAACTGACCGAGGGGCAGCTGGACACCGCGCTGGACGTAATGTCCATGACCCGGCCGCCGCACAAAGCCTAGGCACCGCGGGCGGCGGCGCCCGCTCAGCGAACTAAACGTCCTTCGTCGGCCGGCACCTTTTCGCAAGGGTGCCGGCCGACGTCGTTCCTCCGGTTGGCCACCCCGGCGGCGGTATGCTGCCCAAGGCCGGATTTCGGAATTTTGCACTTTAAGATATTGAGTGCAAATATGTACTTTGTGATTAATAGTGCAAAACATGAGTGCGGACTCCGCGAACGCAAACGGGCCGCAACGAGGGCGGCAATTACCGCCGTCGCGCGCACCATGACGGCCGAGCTGGGACTCAACGGCTACACGGTGGAGGAAGCCTGCGAACGCGCGGGCATCTCCCGCCGGACGTTCTTCAACTACTTCCCGACCAAGGAAGATGCCATCATCGGACACGTCGACGACGACTTCCCTGCCGACGTGGTGCGGCGCTTCGTCGAAGGCGGTGCAGGTTCGCCGGCCGGCGAAATCTCCCCGACCCTGCTCTCTGACCTCGTGCGCCTGGCCCTTGTGTTGTCCGAACAGATGACCGCCAGCGAGGAAGAAACCCGCCAGCTGATCGCCGTCGTCCAAAAGGAACCACAGCTGATGCTGCGGATTATTGGCGCCTCGGAACAACGCGAAGGCCAAATCGCGCGGATGCTTGCGGTCCGGGAGCAGGTTCCCCCGGACCACCCGGTGGTCCGGATGGCGGTTCTTCTGTTCGGCAGCATCACCCGCAAAACGAGCGCCGCCTACTTCTCGGCGGACAACACCCGCCCGTACCGGGAGATGCTGCTCGACAACGTCGCGGCAGCCCGCACCTTTTTCTCGCAGACCCTGGATATTGACCCCGCCCCCTCCACCGAAGGACCCCAATGAGTTCTGCCGTCACCACCCCGGCAGCGCCCACGCCGCTGCTCCTGACCCAGAAACGGATCTGGATCATATTTTCCGCGCTGATCGCGGGCATGCTGCTCTCAAGCCTCGACCAGACGATCGTCTCCACCGCCATGCCCACCATCGTTGGGAAACTCGGCGGCGTGGAACACCAAGCCTGGATCACCACGGCCTATCTGCTGGCGACCACGATCGTTATGCCGATCTACGGCAAGTTCGGCGACATCCTGGGCCGGCGCAACCTTTTCCTGGTTGCCATCGCCCTTTTTACGCTGGCTTCGGTCGGCTGCGCCTTTGCCACTGACTTCTGGGGCTTCGTGATCTTCCGCGCCGTCCAGGGCCTGGGCGGCGGCGGTCTCATGATCCTCTCCCAGGCGATCATCGCCGACATTGTTCCGGCCAAGGACCGCGGAAAGTACATGGGCCCGCTCGGCGCCATCTTCGGCCTGTCCGCAGTGGCCGGTCCGCTGCTGGGCGGCTATTTTGTGGACCACCTGACCTGGGAATGGGCCTTCTACATCAACATCCCGATCGGCATCGCGGCTTTTACCATCGCGTGGTTCACACTGACCCTGCCGAACAAGAAGGCCGAAAAGCGGATCGACATCCTGGGCGTACTCCTGCTGTCCGCGGCCACCACTTGCCTGATCTTCTTCACCGATTTCGGCGGCAAAAAGGATGAAGGCTGGGATTCCCCGCTGACCTGGGCCTTTGGTGCCGGCACCGTGCTGGCCGCCGTGGCATTTGTTCTCGTGGAGCGCAAGGCCGAGGACCCCATCATCCCGCTGAACCTGTTCAAAAACCGGATCTTCGTGAACTCCACGGCGATCGGCTTTACCCTTGGCCTGGGCATGTTTGCCGCGATCGCGTTTGTCCCCACGTTCCTGCAGATGTCCGCCGGCACCTCCGCCGCGGAATCCGGGCTGCTGATGCTGCCGATGATGGTGGGGCTGATGGGCATGGCAATCTTCTCCGGCATCAGGATCTCCAAGACCGGCAAGTACAAGATGTTCCCGATCCTCGGCGCTGTCCTGACCATTGCCGCAATGCTGTGGCTGACCACGCTCACGGCGGCGACCCCCATCTGGATCATCTGCGTCCAGCTTTTCATCTTCGGTGCGGGCCTGGGCTCCATCATGCAGGTGATAGTGCTGGTGGTGCAGAACTCCGTGCCCGCTGAACAGATCGGCACGGCAACCAGCACCAACAATTACTTCCGCGAAGTGGGAGCCTCGCTGGGTGTGGCCGTCTTCGGTTCCATCTTCACCGCCCGGCTCTCGGAGTCACTGGCCCGGGCATTCACCGGGGCAGGCGCCTCGGCCGAAGAGGCCTCACAGTCCACCCGGACCCTCGATCCGCAGGCCCTGAGCCAGCTCCCGGCCCAGCTCAAGGACGCCATCGTCAACGCCTACGCCGATTCGCTGGCCCCGGTGTTTTGGTACCTGCTGCCGTTCCTCGCGATCGCCCTGGCGCTGGCGCTGACGCTGCGGCAGATCCCGCTCGCTGACACCGCCGGCATGGTAGCCCGGGGCGAAGCAGTGGGCGGCGAGGAAGCAGACCGTTTGGAGGCCGAACGCCGGGCCGGGACCAAAGCCGTTGCGGGTCAAACTGATGCGGCACCGGCAGCGGAACTGCACAGCCTGGACCGCTAGACGCCGGAGCTTAGCTTGCCGGGACGCCGTACCCCTTTGGGTTGCGGCGTCCCTGCGTGCGTGCCGGGCCGGCGGCTGTCAGCGCCGGAAGTGCGCGTCCCCGGCCGCTGGTGCGGCACGTTTGATGCTCTCCAGATGCCCGGGCGGCAACTCGGGAAAATCCTCCGGCCGGAACCAGTCCACGGCGAGGGACTCGTCGTCGTTGACACGCGCATCCCCGGAAATGTAGCGGCACCGGAACACCAGGGTCAGGAAGTGGCAGACGTCGCCGTTCGGATAGGTGGTGGGCCCGACGGAGTCCACCGAGACAAGCCGTTCAGCCGCGGCCACAACGCCGGTCTCCTCCAGGATTTCCCGCAGTATGCCCGCGGCAGCCTCTTCCCCGGGCTCCAGAATCCCGGTGATCAGTCCCCATTTGCCGTTGTCCGCCCGCTGGCCGAGGAGGACCCTGCCGTCGTCGTCGAACACAACGGCCCGGGCTCCGGGAATCCAGAGGCTCTCATGGCCGATCCTGGCGCGAAGCTTGAGAATGAAGTCGGGGGTAGCCATACCCCCAGCCTAGCCAGCGGACGCTGTAGTCCCCGCCTTAGCCGGCAGGCAGGAGCAGCATGGCCGCCGCGGTGCCGGCCAGCATAAACGGTCCGAAGGGAATGCTCGATTTGACCGTCCCGCGCCGCGAAACGATCAGCGCCAGGCTCCATAGTCCGCCGAGCAGGAACGCAGCGAAGGTCCCGGCAAAAACGTGCTGCCAGCCGAGGAACCCCAGATACATTCCGAGTACCCCGGCGAGCTTAACGTCGCCAAATCCCATCCCCGGCGGATACACGGCCCGGAGCAGGAAGTAGAAAACCCACAGCGCCGCTCCCCCGGCCACCACACGCAGTCCGGGCAGCCCGAAGAGTCCGGCACCGCCGTCCGGCACCGCCGCCAGCGCGGGGGCGCCCGCCGCCGCATGGGCGGCCACCGAACCCAGCAGCAGCGCAGCGGCGACCGCGTAGGCCGGAAACACGATCCGGTCCGGTAGCAGATGGTGCCTGACGTCGATGACGGCGAGCCGGACGGCTGTCACCGCCAGGAAGAGGCACGCCAGCAGCACCAGCCAGAAGGCCAGCGGCGCCACTTCCCCCAGCCCGCCGAGTCGTTGGATCATCCTCGGATGCTACGGGAAATTCCGCTGCCGTGGCCGGGCACGCGCGTAAACTGTGGATATGGCCGGATGGGAAAGTTCGTACGCGCGCGGGCCAAGCGGCCCCGGGGACCCCGGGGAGCAGGCCGCCGCGTTCCGTAACCTGTGCCGTTCCTCGCCATGGCGGTGGCAGTCCCTGCGCTTCGAGTACGTGGACCGTCCTCTCGCCGACGGTTCCGCCGCATCCCTTAACGGCAATCCCCAGGGCCTGGTGCGTGCGTGGCTGCGCCGCCCCGGAGCCCTGCGGCTGGAGTCCGCGGACGGGCTGGTCCTGCAAAGCACCACCGGGATCAATGATTCCCGTGACGTGTTCTACGTCAGCTCGACCAGGAAGACCTGGCTGCTGCCGCCCCACCTCGTTACCCCGGTCTACGATGACCGCGGCCTGGTCCGGCGCCGCCCCGAAGCCGCCTACGGCGAGCCAGGCTTCGGCAACGGCCGATTCGCCGCAGCCCTCGACCCGGTGGAACTGGCAGGCAACGCCCCGGTGCCGTTGGAGTTTCCCGCGGCCAACGCCGTGGAGCTTGGCACCATCAAGGACGTGATGCACGAGGGCCGCCCAGCACTGGAATGCACCGTAACCCCGAACCCCGGCTACCGTCCCGGCGACCCCGGGGCGCCGCTGTGCCGGCCAGGGCGCACCCTGGTAAGGATCGACGCCGGCACGGGCGTCTGTGTGGCGAGCCGCTGGCTGGAAGTTGGCGGGCCCGGCCACGAACCGGACGGGTATGGGCATTGGCTCCG
This sequence comes from Arthrobacter sp. AL05, assembly GCF_029960715.1. NCBI lineage: Bacteria > Bacillati > Actinomycetota > Actinomycetes > Micrococcales > Micrococcaceae > Arthrobacter > Arthrobacter sp. AL05. The sequence continues at coordinate 111,349 of NZ_JASBRC010000002.1, read as the reverse complement.
GATCCTTGCCGTGGACGAGTACATGCTCGATGACCTGTTCCTCGCCGAGTCCATGAACCTGACGGATGTCCGCAGGCACATTAGTTGGGAAATCCCGGCCGGCTGACGGCGCGTATGACTGGCCGGGTGCGCGCGGCGCGGCTAGGCTTCCCGGATGACTGAACTCGCCCGCTTCTGGCCGCCCTTCGGCCTCACCCTGACCACACCCCGGCTGGTGTTGCGGCCGATCCGGGACGAGGAGATCCCCGCGGCTGCGCAGGCTGCCTTGACCGGCATCCACGAACCGGGCCGCAGCCCCTTCAGCAACCCGTGGGCGGAGGCTCCGGCCGAGGAGCTCGGCCGGAACATGGCCCAGTGGTACTGGCGGTGCCGCGGAAACATGTCCCCGCAGGAATGGACCCTGCTGCTGGGCATCTGGCTCGACGGCGAATTCATCGGCTGCCAGGACATCGAGGCCAAGGATTTCGCCACCCTCAAGACGGTGAGCACCGGTTCCTGGTTGAAGCAGGGCGCGCAGGGCACGGGGCTTGGCAAGGAGATGCGGGCCGCGGTAGCCCTCTACGCCTTCGACTGGCTCGGCGCGGAGGTCGCGGAATCCGAAGCGGCCCTCTGGAACCAGCAGTCCCTCGGCGTCTCCCGTTCCCTCGGCTACGAACTCAACGGCGTTGCGCGCGCCGCCTGGGGAGGCCGGCGCCAGGAAACCCAGAAGGTCCGTCTCACCCCCGCCACGTTCAACCGCCCCGACTGGACGCTGCAGGTCCAAGGCCACGAACCCACGGCGAAGTACCTGGAGATCCAGAGCTAGCCGAAGCGTGGCAGCGGCGTCCCGCCACCGCTTAGACACCTCCCGTCGCTCCGCTGCGGTCGCTGGGCGACCTTCGCTTCGCTTTGGTCGGCGATGCGCTCCTTAGCGGAACACCGCAGCCCCGCGAAGGTGTGACGCTTTCCAGCCGCGCCGGGGGTCCTTCGCGTAGGAGCGCATCGCGACGCGTGCTGCCCCAAAGGTCGCCCAGCGACCGAAGCGGGCGGCAACCGTCGTGTCTAAGCGACGGCGAAGGTGCCGCGGCCCGGCGAACCCAGCCACGGCCCCCCGCACAGGCGAGCCAAAGACCGAGGACTTAGATCTCCGCCCCTTCGAGCAGTTCGGTCACCAACGCGGCGATCGGCGAGCGCTCCGAACGGGTGAGGGTGACGTGGCCGAAGAGCGGGTGTCCCTTGAGTGTCTCGACGACGGCGGCCACGCCGTCGTGCCGGCCGACCCGGAGGTTGTCGCGCTGGGCGACGTCGTGGGTGAGGACAATCTTGGAGTTCTGCCCGATCCGGCTCATCACTGTCAGCAGCACGTTCTTCTCGAGCGACTGGGCCTCATCCACGATCACAAACGCGTCATGCAGCGAACGCCCGCGGATGTGGGTCAACGGCATCACTTCGAGCATGCCGCGGTCCATCACTTCCTCCACGACTTCCTGGCTGACCAGTGCCCCGAGCGTGTCAAAGACGGCCTGCGCCCACGGGTTCATTTTCTCCGCTTCGGAACCGGGCAGGTAGCCAAGCTCCTGGCCGCCCACGGCGTAGAGCGGACGGAAGACAATCACCTTGCGGTGTTCCTGGCGCTCCAGGACCGCCTCAAGCCCCGCGCACAGGGCCAGCGCCGACTTCCCGGTGCCGGCCCGGCCGCCGAGGGACACAATACCGACCGCGGGGTCCATCAGCAGGTCGATCGCCAGCCGCTGTTCGGCTGACCGCCCGTGCAGCCCGAAGACGTCCCGGTCACCCCGCACCAGCCGGACCTGTTTGTCAGCCCCTACCCGGCCCAGGGCAGAGCCCCGCGGCGAGAGCAGCACCAGGCCGGTGTTGGTCGGCAGCTCCGCGGCTTCCGGGATGAAGACGGGCTCGTGGCCGTAGAGCGTCGAGACGTCCTGCTCGCTGGCATCAATTTCCGCGACGCCGGTCCAGCCGGAGTCCTTAACGAGTTCGTTGCGGTACTCGTCGGCCTGCAGGCCCATGGCCGACGCTTTGACACGCATTGGGAGGTCTTTGGACACCACAGTGACGTCCCGGCCTTCGTTGGCAAGGTTCTTGGCGACGGCGAGGATCCGGCTGTCGTTGTCCCCGCCGCGGAAGCCGGCCGGGAGCACCTCGGATGAAATGTGGTTCAGCTCCACCATCAGCGTGCCGCCGTCGTGGCCGAGCGGGATGGGTCGGTCGAGTCCGCCGTGCTGGACCCGCAGGTCATCGAGGAGCCGGAGCGCCTTGCGGGCGAAATAGCCGAGCTCGGGATCGTGGCGCTTGCCTTCCAGTTCGGTGATGACGACTATCGGCAGAATCACTTCGTGTTCCGCGAAGCGCAGCAGGGCCCGCGGGTCAGAGAGCAGCACCGAGGTGTCGATCACGAAGCTCCGGGCCGGTTCCGGTTGTGCTGTTCCTTCCCCGGAAACAGCAAGACCGGCTCCAGCGGCGCTCTGCCCTGTACCGGTCTCTGCGGTGGCTCGCTTGGCGCGAGAGGTAGCTTTCTGTCCCTGGTCGCTCGCAACGTCGGGCAGTTGTTCAGAAATAGCCACATCGACTCCAGCCCCGGGGCGTATGCCCGGAATTGTTAGTGGTGAGGCGGCTCGGCCTTGAGGCCGGACACGGCCTCCCATACACCCGGTGCGAACTTCCGCTCCATGTACTGGCCTCCCCGATCAGCCGGCGGCTTGCCTGCTGATGGGATTAACGTACGTCCCGCGGGCGGCGTTTGGTTGTCCATTCCCCGGCGATTCCTGTTGCCATCGGGTGAACACGGGATGACGCGTCAGGAGCCGTAGCGCCGTTGCCTGCCGGCGTAGTCGCGCAGGGCCCGCAGGAAGTCCACTTTCCGGAAGGCCGGCCACAGGGCTTCGCAGAAATAGAACTCGCTGTAAGCACTTTGCCACATCAGGAACCCTGATAGCCGCTGCTCCCCGGAGGTCCGGATCACGAGGTCCGGATCGGGCTGGCCGCGGGTGTAGAGGAAACGTGAGATGTCATCAACACTGAGTTCCTCGGAGAGTTTCCCGATGTCCGCACCGCGTCCGACGGCGTCGTGCAGCAGTTCCCGGACGGCATCGACGATTTCACGGCGACCGCCGTAGCCGACGGCAACATTGACGTGGAGCTTCTCGCGCGCCGGGGTACGGGCCGTGAGCCGGTTGAGCCGGGCGGCGAGGTAATCGGGGAGCAATTCCGGTGCACCCATGGCGTGGACCGAAATCTCGGCGTCCCCGTCCAGCCTGTCCAGCGTGTTGGCAATGATACCCATCAGCAGGTCCAGTTCTTCGCCGGAACGGCTCATGTTGTCAGTGGACAGCATGTACAGGGTTACCACCTTGACGCCCAGTTCCTGGCACCAGCCGAGGAACTCGTGGATCTTGTCGGCACCGGCCTGGTGTCCCTGGCTGGTTGGAGCGTTGAACTGCCGCGCCCAGCGGCGGTTGCCGTCCACCATGACGCCGATGTGCCGGGGGATGCGTTCCGGGTCCAGGGAGCGCTGTAACTTGCGCTCATAGAAGCCATAGAGGAACCCGGGCATTTCCATCCGGAGTTTCACCTGGCTTCCTTGAAGTACGACGTCAGTGCACAACCTAGGCTACCTGCCGCGGTGCCGGCCGTGGCGCATGAACGTGACGATTCTGCACCGGGCATCTTGTTACTCGAAGGTAACTTACTGCGCCGTAGTTTATTATTGCGGCATGGAAAGCAACAGTCCCGAGCCCCGGCCGGATGAGCCTGCGGAGCGCGGGACCGGCCCGATGGACGACGCTGCCGTGCGACTGGCCGAACTCCTGATGATCAAACCCAAGTGGCGCGGCTGGATCCACACCGTGACGGCTCCGCTGGCACTGGCAGCGGGCCTGGTCCTGGTGCTGCTGGCACCGACGCCGGACCTGAAGATTGCGTCCGCGGTCTACGCCTTCACCGGTGTCCTGTTGTTCGGCATCAGCGCCATCTACCACCGCGGGAACTGGTCAGCGGGCGTAAAGATCGTGTTGAAGCGGCTGGACCATACCAACATCATGCTGGTCATCGCCGGCAGCTACACGCCGCTCGCCTGGGCGCTCCTGGACCGGCCCAAAGCCGAAGTGCTGCTGTGGGTGATCTGGACCGGGGCCATCCTGGGCGTGCTGTTCCGCTTGCTGTGGACGGACGCGCCGCGGTGGCTGTACGTGCCGATCTACATTGCACTGGGTTGCGGCGCGCTGTTCTACCTGCCGGACTTTTTTACCGCCAATGTCGCCGCTGCCGTGCTGATTTGTGCCGGCGGTGCCCTCTACATCACCGGCGCCGTCTTCTACGCGATGAAAAAGCCGAACTTCAGCTATGAACACTTCGGTTTCCACGAGCTCTTCCACGCACTCACGGTTTTTGCTTTCGCTGCGCACTACATCGCCATTGCCATAGCCGTGCTGAGCTAGAGTCCGCATCCACGCCCCGCGGCACCGGGGAGGTGCGCAAGCTGTCTTCGACGACGGCGCCACCCTACGGTGCCGGACCGCGGCTGGGGAGTCGTCAGTGGTTTCCGGGTTCTGCCTTGCCGGTGGTCTCCGGGCTGTCCGCGGGCCGGCCGGATTCACGGGCTGCGGGGGTCTTCGCAGCTCCGTCATTGGCGGCTGCTCCGGCGGCGGCCATGCGTTCCTCCTCCACCTGGGCGCGGTACCGGACCCGGCGGATCCGCCGGACCATGTCCACAATCAGGAGCGCCGTCAGCACCACGATAAAGGCCGTCAGGAGGAACCCGAGCAGGCCGGGCGTGACCTGATCCTGGGAGAGGCCCTCACGCAGTGACGGCGACGGGGCGGGAGCCGGGGAGGTTGCCAGGGCGATAAGCAAGGGATGCACGGTGAGGACCTTCTGTGGGGCTGGTTGGCGGTCCGGCGGGGCGGGACGCGGAGCTGCGTTGGAACGGCTTCCACGACGTCTTCTACACGTCATAGAAAAGCCCTTTAGCTCTATCTTAGCCCGGCGAAGAAGTCCTTTTCCGGCAGTTCCGAGCTAACCCGGGATTGGATCAGCGAGTAGTCCTCCCAGGGCCAGACCCGGCGCTGCATTGCCGGTGTGACGGCGAAGAAGAAGCCTTCCGGGTCAACCTGGGTGCGGTGGGCACGGAGCGCGTCGTCGCGGGCTTCGAAGAAATCCCCGCACTCGATCTGGGTGGTCGTCGGATGGGTGGGCGCCGGCGGGGTGTGGCCTTCCGCGTCGGCTTCGAGCCAGGCAGCGATGCGCTCGGCGTAGGGCGACTGGAGACCGGTTTCCTCCAGCGCCACATGCAGGGCATGGAAACGTTCGGGGCTGAACGCACGGTCGTAGTAGAGCTTGCTCGGCGCCCAGGCTGCGCCGGCCTCCGGGTAGCGGGCCGGGTCACCTGCGGCTTCGAAGGCCTCGACGGCAACACGGTGGGCCATAATGTGGTCCGGGTGCGGGTAGCCACCGTTCTCGTCGTAGCTCAGGATGACTTGGGGCTTGAAGCTGCGGACCAGCCGGACGAGGGGCGCTGCCGCCTGTTCCAGCGGCAGCGTCGCGAAAGAGCCAACCGGCAACGGCGGGAGCGGATCACCTTCGGGCAACCCGGAGTCGACGAAACCGAGCCAGCGCTGGCGGACTCCCAGTACCGCGGCGGCACGCGCCATCTCCAGGTTGCGGGCTCCGGCCATATCGCGTTTGGGGTGCGGCATGGCCGCCATGGCCGGATTCTGGATGTCACCGCGCGAGCCGTCCGTGCAGGTGGCCACCAGGACGTCAACGCCGGCTGCGGCGTACATGGCCATCGTGGCGGCACCCTTGCTGGATTCGTCGTCGGGATGCGCATGGACGGCCAACAGCCGGAGCGGCGCTGACGAGGTGGTGGACGCTGTCATCGTGGACGGCTCCTCTTTCATCTTCAGGGACAGGAATATTGGCGGGCACAACAAGCCGGATCGGCGCCACGGTGAACAGCGCGCCCGATCCACACTAAACTGAAGCAGTGACTTCCAAGGATCAGCCTGCCGCGCCCGCGCCGGTATCTCCCAGCCTAGCCAATCGTTACGGTGGTCAAAAGCCGGCGCTGAGCCGCAAGGCAAAACGCGCCATCCTCGTGCTGGCCCTCGCGGTCGGGCTGGCCTTTTTGGCATGGGTCGCGGCGTCCAACGCGACAGCGAGCGTCACCTCCAAGGACATCGGCTACAGCACCCCGGACGCCACGGTCGCGGAGGTCGATTTTCAGGTCACCAAGGAACCGGGCACGGCAGCGAAATGCGCTGTCAAAACGCTGGATGCCAAGTTCGCCGTCGTCGGCTGGAAGGTCGTGGACATTGCCCCCAATGCCGCCGACGCGGGAACCGACGGCGGGCGCACCACCTCCCACCGCGCCACTGTGCGCACCGAGTCCCAGGCCGTCTCCGGCCTCGTGGACACTTGCTGGATCCCTGACGCAAGCAAATAGCGCAACGTACGGACTCGGTTCGGGAACACGGTGTGATCCAGGCCGCAGCAATCTTTGGTTTATCCAAGGGATTGACTACAATGGATCAATACCTTTGCCCCGCTGAGCTGGTTACTGCGTCCTAAAAGTGGCCACCGTGGCGGGGTCTTTGCTTGTTTGACCATAAAGGAGAAGTCCGTGTCTACCACCAACAGCGCAACTGCAGCTTGGCTTACCCAGGAAGCTTTTGACCGCCTGAAGGCAGAGCTGGACCACCTCTCCGGCCCCGGCCGGGCGGAAATCGTCCAGAAGATTGAGGCCGCCCGCCAGGAAGGCGACCTCAAGGAAAACGGCGGCTACCACGCGGCCAAGGAGGAGCAGGGCAAGATCGAAGCCCGCATCCGCCAGCTGACCGCGTTGCTCCGGGACGCCCATGTGGGCGAATCCCCTGCCGATGACGGAATCGTCGAGCCCGGCATGATTGTTGTTGCCAAAATCGCCGGCGACGAGGAGTCGTTCCTGCTCGGCTCACGGGAGATCGCGGGTGACTCGGATCTTGACGTCTTCAGTGAGAAGTCCCCCCTGGGCGCTGCCATCGTCGGCCACAAGGAGGGCGACAAGCTCAGCTACACCGCCCCGAACGGCAAGGACATCACGGTGGAGATCATCTCCGCCAAGCCGTACGCCGGCTGACCTGCCCTGAACCGCCAGCAGCAAACGACGCCGGCCCTCCCCCACGGGAGGGCCGGCGTCGTTCGTTGCCAGGTTGCCGCTAGTTCGCGCGGGTAGCGGCCCGGGGCGAACGCAAAAGCAGGGCTGCGAGTACTCCGCCGATTGCGCCGCCCAGGTGCGCCTGCCAGGAGATGAACGCCGTCACAGTGGGCAGTACACCGAACAGGATGCCGCCGTAGCTCAGGAAGAGCACCACCGAGAGCAGGATCTGCCACCAGTTGCGGTTGAAAAAGCCGCGCACCAGCAAAAACGCGAGGAGCCCGAAAACCAGGCCCGACGCCCCAACCGTGACGCGCAAACCGCCGATCAGCCACACCGCCGCGCCCGAGGCCAGCCAGCTCAGCGCCAGTGTGGTAAAAAACACCCGCAGCCCTGAGAGCAACACCAGGAAACCGAAGATGATCAACGGAAGTGTGTTGGAGAACAGGTGCGCCAGGTTCGCGTGCAGCAGCGGGAACGTCAGGATGTCCAGGATCCCGTCGGGGCTGCGCGGCCGCAGGCCGAACACGCCATTGAGCGAATGCTGCAGCAGGGTGTTGATGATCTCGATGACGTAGAGCACCAGCACAAACGAACCCACGACCAGCAATCCCGTGCGGGCACGCCCGGCTGTGGTGTCGCCGGCACGCGGCCTGCCGCTGGTGGAGTTAAGCACAGTGGTCCCCTAATGCACAACGATCGGTTGGAAGCCTTCGGCCCGCAGCGCCGCGAGGACTTTCTCGCCGTGCTCGTGGCCCTTTGTTTCCAGGTTCACCGTGATGGACACATCGCCCATACTGATCGAACCGCCCACCCGGGTGTGGTCCAGACCCGTCACGTTGGCGTCGTTCTCGGCGATGATCCGGGCGATCGTCGCCAGTGAGCCGGGACGGTCGTCAAGCATCATCCGGACGGTCATGTACCGGCCGGCGGCGGAGAGCCCGCGCTGGATGACCTTGAGCATCAGCATCGGATCGATGTTCCCGCCGGAGAGCACCACGGCCACGGTGCCGGGATTTTCGATCTTTCCTTCCATCAGGGCAGCAACCCCCACGGCCCCGGCCGGCTCCACCACCATTTTGGCCCGTTCGAGCAGGAAGATCAGCGCCCGGGCGAGGGCGTCCTCGCTGACGGTGACGACGTCGTCGACAAGTTCCCTGATGATGCTGAAGGGCAGCTGGCCCGGCCGGCCGACGGCGATGCCGTCGGCCATCGTGGACACGCGTTTGAGCGGGACTAGGGCGTCCGCGGCGAGCGACGGCGGGTAGGCGGCGGCGTTCTCGGCCTGGACGCCGATGATCCTGATCTCCCGGCCGAGTTCCTTGGCCCTGGCCTTTACGGCCACGGCCACCCCGGCGAGCAGCCCGCCGCCGCCGACGCCCATCAGGATGGTGTCGACCTGGGGCAGCTGTTCCAGGATTTCCAGCCCCACGGTGCCCTGCCCGGCGACGATGTCGACGTCGTCAAAGGGGTGGACGAAAACTGCGCCGGTCTCGTCCGCATAGCGTTTGGCTTCGGCGAGGGCCTCGTCAACATTATGGCCGTGCAGGACCACTTCGGCCCCGTGGCTGCGGGTCGCGGCGAGCTTGGGCAACGCGACGCCGAGCGGCATGTAGATGCGGGCATTGATGCCCAGGCTCTTGGCGGCAACGGCCACGCCCTGGGCGTGGTTGCCGGCCGAGGCCGCCACCACGCCGCGCTTCTTCTCCGCCGGGGAGAGTTTGGCCATCCGGACGTAGGCACCACGGACTTTAAAGGAACCGGCCCGCTGCAGGTTCTCACACTTGAGGAACACCTCGCCGCCGACCATCCCGCCCAGGGCGCGGGAGGATTCAACGGGCGTCCGCGTAATGATCCCGTCGAGCAGCTTCTGCGCCTCCAGGACATCGTCCAGCGTGACGGGCAGGCTCTCGAGGGTGTTCACGAACTAGTCTCCTTCTGTTGGCTCAGTACCGGCATCGTCGCCGCGACCGGCGGCTGCGCCCGGCAGCCGGGCGTCCCTCACGGTGGTATCGGCGCCGGCTGCAGGAACAGGGAAGCCCTGCTGGCCCGCGGTGGCCGACGCACTTTTATGTTCCCACGTTCTGCCCGCAATGTAGCGAATCGACGAGTTTGCTACGGCGAGGATGGGAACGGAGAACAGGGCTCCGGGAATCCCGGCGAGATAGGAGCCTGCGGCGACGGCGAGGATCACGGCCACCGGGTGCAGCGATACAGCCTTGCCCATAACCAGCGGCTGCAGGATGTGGCTCTCCAGTTGCTGGACCAGCAGGACGATGCCCAGCATAATCAAGGCGTTGACCCAGCCGTTGGCGACGAGGGCCAGCAGGACGGCAACGGCGCCGGTCACGAGGGCGCCGATAATCGGGATAAAGGAGCCCAGGAACACCAGCACGCCCAGCGGCAACGCCAGCGGCACACCGATAACTGCCGCACCCACACCGATCCCCACCGCGTCCACAAAGGCCACGAACATCTGGATCCGCGCGTAGCTCACCATCGAGGACCAGCCCACCCGCCCGGCCCCGTCCGTCGCGGGGCGGGCCTGCCTGGGCAGCAGCCGGACAAGGAAGGCCCAGATGCGGTCCCCTTCCAGCAGGAAGAAGATGAGGATAAAAAGCGCCAGGACCATTCCGGCAGCGAAATGCCCGGCGGTGCTGCCGAAGGACAGAGCGCCGTTGAGGATGCTGCTGCTGTTGTTCTGCAAGGCGGCGGTGCCGTCCTGCAGGTACTGGTCGATCTGGGCCGCCGTCAGGTGCAGCGGGCCGTCCGCGAGCCAGACCTGGACTTTTTGGACTCCGGTCAGGGCCTGACTCCACAGTTCGGCGAAACCGGACGTGAGCTGCCGGCCGACAAGTGCCAGGGAACCGCCGATCACACCGATAAAGCCCAGGACGGTGAAGGCGACGGCGAGGCCGTTCGGGACGTGGCTTCTCCGGAGCAGGTCCTTGACCGGGGCCAGCAGCCCGGCGAGGAGGGCCGCAACCATCACCGGAATCACCAGAAAACTGATCCTGCCCAGCAGCCACACGAGGGCACCGGCCACAACAATGATGAGCAAGAGCCGCCAGGACCAGGACGCCGCGATCCGCACGCCGTACGGGATGTCCTCGTCGATTTCCCGGTCCGTGACGGACCGCAGCGGTGCGGCCGGGCCGTGTGTGGTCGGCCGGTTCGGCAAGGCGGCATCGTCAGCTGGCGTCATAGCCCAATGATTCACCAGCGCCGCCCGGATGGGAAACCCGGAGCCCGCTCAGCGCTTGAGGTCCGCGCTGATGCCCCACGTCATCGTGAACGGTTCCCCCGGGTCCAGCCAGCGGAGACCGTCGCCGCTGTTAAAGGCATTGGCCGGCCCGGTCATGGGTTCAAGGGCCACCGCTTTGGTCCGGCCGGGAAATTCGGTAGTGACAAAAACATGGACGTAGCCGCAGTTGGCCTCCTGCCAGAGGGTCACACTTTGGCCGTCCGGCGCGCTGAGGGTGTGGCGGGCGATGCCGCCGTCGAACTCCAGATCCGTGTAGGCAGCATCGATATCCAGTGCCGCGACGGGCCGTCCGGCACGCAGGTCAAAGTCCCCGCTGGCCGGTTCGGTGCTGCGCGGAATGAGCCGGCCGTCCGTCACGAGCCTGGTGCGGGCGCGGACCGTGAGCGTGAGCTCCTCGCCGGGCAGCTCCCCCAACCGGAGATAGGGGTGCGCGCCCAGGACAAAGGGGGCCGGTTCCTGCGAGTCGTTGACGAGGCTCTGCCGCACCACCAGGCCCAGGTCCCCGGCGAGTTCGTAGCGGACCCGGTGGCGGAGCAGGAATGGATAGCCGTGCTGGGGAAAGATCACTGCTTCGAGGGTGACCGAGAACTCCGATTCCTCCACCAGCATGTAAGCGGTGTTGCGCAGCAGCCCGTGGCTGGCGTTGTTGCGCGAGACCTCGGTGATGTCGAGCTGTTGTTTTTTGCCGTTGAGGTACCACAGCCCGTCTTCCACCCGGTTGGCCCAGGGCGCCAGGGTGATGCCGGTGGCACCGGGCGGAATCTCGGCCTCGCCGTAGCTCTCGGTCAACTGGGTGCCGCCGCGGCTGTAGACCCGAAGGCCGGCTGCCAGTTCGGTCACCACGGCCAGGGCGTCACCGCGCCGCAGCTCGTATTGCCTGCCGGAGGCATAACGCCGCGCCCTGCCGCCGCCTGCCGCGGATTCGTTGTGGGGAACGAAGCTCGTCTGATCCATGCGCACCACCGTACAGACCGGCCCGGCAATCCGTATAGCGTGGACCCATGAGCCGCATCACGTTAGCCGCACAGCCATGACCCGGCCGCCGGGCACTGGCGAACTGGCGGCCCGGTTCCACAGCGCGTTCGGGGTGGCCCCCGACGGCGTCTGGCAGGCCCCGGGCCGGGTCAACCTGATCGGCGAGCACACCGATTACAACGAGGGGTTCGTGCTGCCGTTTGCGATCGACAAGGCAGCCCGGGTGGCCGTCCGGATCCGGCCCGATTCGACCCTCCGGCTGCTGTCCACGTTCGGCAACCAGGGAATGACGACGGCCAACGCCGGCGCCCTGGACCGCGGCACGGCCCGAGGCTGGACGAAGTATCCACTCGGTGTTCTCTGGGCACTGCAGCAGCGCGGGCTCCCGGTCCCGGGCCTGGACATCCTCCTGGCCTCGGACGTACCCCGGGGGGCCGGGCTGTCCTCGTCCCATGCCATTGAATGCGCCGTCATTACGGCGCTGAATGAACTTACTGCTGCCGGGCTGGGTGTGGACGAGATGGTGCTGGCCACCCGGCAAGCGGAGAACGACTTTGTCGGCGCGCCGACCGGCATCATGGACCAGACCGCCTCCTTGCGCGGCGCGGCCGGGCAGGCCGTGTTCCTGGACTGCCGGGACCGGAGCTTCCGGCTCGTGCCCTTCGATGCCGAAAGCGCCGGGCTGGTCACGCTTGTGATCGACACCAAGGTGTCGCATTCCCACTCCGCCGGCGGCTATGCCGCCCGGCGGGCCGCCTGCGAACTCGGCTCGGAGGTCCTCGGGGTACAGGCCCTTCGCGACGTCGAACTCGAGGACCTGGCGGAAGCTGCTGGACTTCTGGACGACAAGACGTTCCGTCGGGTGCGGCACGTTGTGACGGAAAACAACCGTGTGCTGCAGATCCTCGAGCTGCTCGGCAGCGCCGGGCCCGCCGCGATCGGGCCGGTGCTGGATGCGTCCCACGCCTCGATGCGCGACGACTTCGAGATCTCCTGCGCCGAGCTGGATCTCGCGGTGCACGCCGCCCGTTCGGCCGGCGCCCTCGGCGCCAGGATGACCGGTGGCGGCTTCGGCGGCTCAGCGATTGCGCTCACCCCGGTGGCGGCCCAACGGCAGGTCCGTGCCGCCGTCGAACAGGCCTTCGGCGCTGCCGGTTTTGCACCGCCGGACATCTTTACCGTGCGTCCCGCCGCAGGAGCCCTGCGCCTGGCCTGACCGGAGCGTAGGCTGGGCGCATGCCAGAAGCAGTCATTGTTTCCACTGCCAGAAGCCCCATCGGACGCGCTTTTAAAGGCTCGCTGAAAGATGAGCGGCCCGACGACATCGCTGCCGCCATGGTCGCCGCGGCACTGGCCCGGATTCCATCGTTCGACGCCGCTGATGCCACCGGCCAGGGCCTGGACGATCTCTATCTTGGCTGTGCTGAGCCCAGCGGCGAAGCGGGTTCCAATATGGCCAGGGTGGTCACCATCCTGGCCGGGCTGGACAACGTCCCGGCCGCCACAGTCAACCGGTTCTGCGCCTCCAGCCTGCAAACGCTCCGCATGGCCTTCCACGCGATCAAGGCCGGCGAAGGCCGGGCATTTGTGGCGGCGGGAGTCGAAGCGGTCTCACGGTACCGGGACTGGGCCGGCGCCGGCGAGACGGACGCAAGCACACATAACCCGCTCTTCGATGCCGCCCGCCAACGCACGGCTGCGCGGGCCGCATCGAATACACCGTGGACGGATCCGCGGCTGGGCGGGCGGATGCCGGACATCTACATCGCCATGGGCCAGACCGCCGAGAACGTCGCCACGACGTACGGCATCAGCCGGGCCGACCAGGACGACTGGGCCGTGCTGAGCCAAAACCGCACCGAGGCAGCCATCGCCGCCGGATTCTATGCCCGCGAAATCACCCCCTACACGCGCAGGGACGGCACCGTGATCGACCGGGACGACTCCCCCCGGGCTGCGGTGACCCTTGGCTCGGTCAGCGCACTGCAGCCGGTGTTCCGCGCTGGTGGCACCGTTACTGCCGGGAACGCCTGCCCGCTGAACGACGGGGCCGCCGCCCTCGTGGTCATGAGCGACCGTCGGGCCGCCGAACTCGGGCTGACGCCGCTGGCCCGGATTCTCTCCACCGGCGTCAGCGCCCTGTCCCCCGAGCTGATGGGACTGGGCCCGGTAGAGGCCAGCAGGCGGGCTCTGCAGCTCGCCGGGCTGGGCATCGGGGATATCGACCTCGTGGAACTCAACGAGGCCTTCGCCGTCCAGGTCCTCGCCAGCGCCAAGGAGCTTGGCATCGACCACAGCAAACTCAACGTCAACGGCGGCGCCATCGCGTTGGGGCATCCGTTTGGTATGACCGGCGCCCGAATGACCACCACCCTGTTGAACGGGCTCAGGGAGCGGGATGCCCAGCTGGGTCTGGCCACGCTCTGTGTTGGCGGCGGCCAGGGCATGGCCGTGGTGCTGGAGCGGCTCAGCTGATGCCCTCGGGCCCGGCGCACAAAAAGCGGCCCCGGCGCACAAAAGCGGGCCCCGCCAAGTGAACTGGCTGGGCCCGCTTTCTGAGCTCACGGCGGCCGGTGTGGCCTGACTCTGTTAGTCGTTGCCGCGCAGGATCGCCAGCAGCCGGATGATCTCCACGTATAGCCATACCAGCGTCACAGTGAGGCCGAAGGCGGCGGTCCAGGAGAAGCGCTGCGGGGCGCCGCTGCGGACGCCGGCTTCAATGCTGGTGAAGTCCATGATCAGCGAGAACGCGGCCAGACCGATCGCCAGCACGCCGATAAAAACACCGAGGGGAATGCCGAAGATCTCCACGCTGGTCCGGAGCCCAAACGGCTCCTGGACCGCGCCGGTCCACATCATCACCATGTTGATGAGCGCGAAGACGGCGTAGCCAATCAAGGCAATCATAAAAAAGCGCATGGCCTTCGGTGTGGCCCGAACCTTGCCGCTCCTGAAGAGCACCAGGGTCACAGCGAACACGGAGAGAGTGCCGATCACGGCTTGCAGTCCGACACCCGGGAACATCCCGTCGAGGATCCGCGTCAGGCCACCGAGGAACAACCCCTCGAGTCCCGCGTAGGCGAGGATCAGCGCCGGTGAGGGCTGCTTCTTGAAGGTGTTGACAAGGGCGAGGACAAAACCGCCCAGCGCACCGGCAATCATCAGCGTATAGGCCAAGCCCTCCGCCACCACGAGCGTGACTGCGGCGCCGGCGATCACGGCGCCAAGGCAGACAGCGGTCTTTATGATGACATCGTCATAGCTCATCCGGCCCGTGTCCGCGGGGCCGGCGGCGGGCCGGTTGTACATGTCCTGGAGCTGGTCCTGCGTCATCGCCTGGGGGGACGCGTTCCAGCCGGACCGGCCGTGGGCGCCCTGCCCGAACGCCTGCGGGGCAGGCGGTGCCTGGGTTGCTCCACGGAAGTTCTTTCCGTTGAAGACTGGGTTTCCGCCAAGTGCCATTGAAGCTGTCCTCCATATAAAGGGGTGTGGTGATCCGGTGGTGAACTGTTCGTGTCAGCTAAGTACACGCTACCAATTCCAACCGCTGACGGGCAGCGTTAGTTCCCGCCAGCGCTTGGCTGCAACCCGACTGTGACCTCCCTGCCGCCGGGCCGCGGGCCGCGGGCACCGTCGACCGACGACTGTTTAGGCATACTCCAGATCAACAAAAGTTTACTTTAGGCCGGGTAAACCACCCCGTCGCCGATGCTTCACGGTTGTTACCTGATCGCGACGTTCTGCCTGCTCCGGAGGGCATTCATTGCCCCGGACGGGCTGTAACATGGGCCAAATAGGGTGACGGATATCACAAGCTGGACATCTCGACCGCATCGCACCAGGTTTTACCTTCCGTCACCTTGACTGTTCGCATCGGTTGCAATGGCGCAACCCACACCACCCCATGTGGAGGTTTTCATTTTGAGAAGCACACCGAGAGGCCTGTCGCAAAGACGGCGCGGCAGATTGCTGAAAGCTGTGGGGGCCGTTTTTGCCGCCGTCGCCGCACTGCTGCTGATCGTCGCGCCGGCATCGCAGGCCACGAGCCCCGCACCGGCACCATCACCGTCGGCAACCACGTCTCAACCGACCGGGACGTTTACCAACAACATCAGCGGATTCCTGCGCGGCGACGACCGCACCCCGCTTGTCGGCGTAGAAATCAGTGCCACCGGCGACGGCTTCACCGGGTCGACGAAATCCGCGGAAAACGGTTCGTGGTCCATTGGTGTCCCGAAGCAGGGAACCTATGAGGTCAAACTCAACGAATCCACCCTCCCGGACGGCCGCAAGCTCGCAGCCGGCCAGGAGAACCCCCGCCAGGTCACCTTTAGCCAGACGTCGAACCTTTCGGTGATCTTCGCCTTCGGTGAAGGCATCGTCGTCCAACAGCAGGACTTTGGCAAGAACCTGGTCAACCGCCTGGTGGCGGGCCTGAGTTTCGGACTTCTGCTGGCCCTCGCATCGGTGGGTCTGTCGCTGATTTTCGGCACTACCGGGCTGACCAACTTCGCACACGGCGAAATGGTCACCCTCGGCGCCGTCCTGGTCTTCGCTTTCAACGCCATGAACCTCCCGTTCTGGCTGGCCGTTGTGCTCGCGCTGCTCGGCGGCGGCCTCTTTGGCTACTTCCAGGACGCTGGCCTGTGGAAGCCGCTGCGCCGCCGGGGCACCGGCCTGGTGCCCATGATGATCGTCAGCATCGGCCTCGCCCTGGCCGTGCGCTACGTCATCCAGTTCTTCTTCGGCGGCGCCACCCAGCAGCTGCCGTACGCACAGAGCACGGAGATCCAGATCGGGTTGATCTCCATTTCCCCCAACAACCTGTGGTCCCTTGTGATCAGCGCCGTGGTGATCGCGCTGCTCGGGATCATCCTGCTCAAGACCCGGCTCGGCAAAGCCACCCGCGCGGTCGCCGACAACCCGGCGCTGGCGGCGGCTTCGGGCATCGACGTCGACTCTGTGATCCGGATTGTCTGGGTCACCGGCGGCATGCTGGCCTCTCTCGGCGGCATCCTGTGGGCCTACTACCGGCCCGGCGTCACCTTCGATATGGGATCGCAGATCCTGCTGCTCATCTTCGCCGGCGTCACCCTGGGTGGCCTTGGCACGGTATGGGGCGCCCTGATCGGATCCATCATCGTCGGTATCTTTGTGGAGCTGACCACCGTGTTCGGCCTCGCCGCCGACCTCAAATACGTGGGAGCACTGTTCATTATGATTATTGTCCTTCTGTTCCGGCCCCAAGGCATCTTGGGCCGGCGCGAGCGCGTGGGTTAGGAGACAGCCATGGACTTCGGATTCATATTTTCCAGTGCTGCCGGTGAACTGTTCAGCCCGACGACGGCGGCATACGCCCTCGCAACCCTCGGCCTTGCGGTTCACTTTGGCTACTCAGGCCTGCTCAACTTCGGTCAAGCCGGCTTTATGGCGGTGGGCGCCTACGGTTTCGCCATCTCCACCCTGACCTTCGGCGCCCCGTTCTTCGTCGGGCTCCTCATCGCCGTGGTGTGTTCAGCCATCTTCGCCCTGCTCCTCGGTATCCCCACCCTCCGGCTGCGGGCCGACTACTTGGCCATCGTGACAATCGCGGCGGCGGAAATCGTCCGCTACATTGTCACAACCAACCAGCTGACCGCCGTCACCGGTTCGGCCAACGGCCTCGCCGCTTTCGAAGGCGACTTCTATGCCATGAACCCTTTCCCCGAAGGTTCCTACCTGGGGATGAACAACCGCGACTTCTTCATCCGGGTTGTCGCCTGGACCGTGGTGGCCCTTCTCTGCCTGGTGATCTGGCTGCTTATGCGCAGCCCCTGGGGCCGAGTCCTTAAGGGCATCCGCGAGGACGAAAATGCTGTCCGTTCGCTGGGCAAGAACGTGTACGCCTACAAGATGCAGGCTTTGATCATCGGCGGCGTCCTCGGCGCCCTCGCAGGCATGATCTTCACCCTCCCCCGCGGCGCAGTCCAGCCGGCGAACTACGGGACCGAACTGACGTTCTTCCTCTACACCTGCCTGCTGCTTGGCGGCCTGGGCACGGTGCTGGGGCCGGTGATTGGCGCCATGATCTTCTGGGTCGTCCTGTCCCTCACACAAGGCATCCTGTATGGCCTGATCGAATCCGGCGCCGTCACCTGGCTCAACACGGTCCAGGCCGGGCAGCTGCGGTACATCCTTGTGGGTGTCGCGCTGATGCTGTTGATGATCTTCAGGCCCCAGGGTGTCCTCGGCAACAAAAAGGAGCTGGCTTTCGCATGAGCACGCAGAGCGATACACCCCGTCCCGCGGATAACCCGGAAGAAATCGACTACATGACGGATTCGCGGCCGATCGCGGCCGGGGAGACTGCTCCGGGCTGCAAAAAGCGCGACCCGATCGTGGTGGCCGAAAACGTCACCCGCAGCTTCGGCGGCATCAACGCCGTCGACGTCGAGTACCTCGAGATCCCCCGGCACAAAATCACCGCACTCATCGGGCCCAACGGCGCCGGCAAGACCACGCTGTTTAACCTGCTGACCGGCTTCGACACACCCAACACGGGCAAGTGGCAGTTCGAAGGCAACAGTCTGGCCGGCGTCTCCTCCTACAAGGTGGCCCGGATGGGCATGGTCCGCACCTTCCAGCTGACCAAGGTGATGGGCAAGCTGACGGTGATGGAAAACATGCGTCTTGGTGCCTCCAACCAGTCCGGTGAACGACTTTCCAAGGCCCTGTTCAAAGGAATCTGGGGCGGCCAGGAAAAGCAGATTACCGCCGACGCCGACGTGCTGCTGCGGAAGTTCAAGCTGGACGCCAAAAAGGACGACTATGCTGCGTCACTTTCCGGCGGCCAGCGCAAGCTCCTGGAAATGGCCCGTTCGCTGATGGTCAGGCCCAAGCTCGTGATGCTTGACGAACCGATGGCCGGCGTCAACCCCGCGCTGACCCAGTCGCTCCTGGACCACATCAAGAACCTCAAGGCTGAGGGCATGACCGTGTTGTTTGTTGAACACGACATGCACATGGTCCGGCACATCGCCGACTGGGTGGTGGTGATGGCCGAGGGCCGGATCGTAGCCGAAGGTCCGCCTGCCGACGTAATGAAGAACCCCGCCGTGATCGACGCCTACCTGGGCGCCCACCACGACGTGGATCTCGGCGATTCGGAAGGCATCAAAGAGCTCGCGGCCGAACTGGGGGCCGACGAGGAGTCGATTGTGGGCACCGACAACGCCGGCATCATCTCCCTGGATATCGTCGGTTCCGAAACGGACGCGCCGGCGGACGGCAACGGTGCCGCGCACGGCAGGCGCAGCGCAGATGAGCCGAACAGCACAGAAAAGGACACCCAATGAGCGCCACCAGTGCGGCCCCCGCCGCTACGCCAGTCCACGACGAGGATTCGGTCGTCAAGGTCACCGACCTGGTGGCGGGCTACATCCCCGGCGTTAATATCCTCAATGGCTGCAGTATCGAGGCCCGCAAGGGCGAGCTCATCGGCATCATCGGCCCCAACGGAGCCGGCAAGTCCACACTCCTGAAGGCGATGTTCGGCCTGGTGAAGGTCCACTCCGGTTCCGTTGTGGTCCGCGGCCAGGACATCACCGGGCTTAAGGCCAACAAGCTCGTCAGCCGGGGCATCGGGTTTGTGCCGCAGAACAACAACGTGTTCGCGGCGCTGACCATCGAGGAGAACCTCCAGATGGGCATGTTCCAGCGGCCCAAGGACTTTGCCGAGCGCTTCGACTTCGTCACCGGCCTGTTCCCGGAACTTGGCAAGCGGCGGGCCCAGCGCGCGGGATCACTCTCCGGCGGTGAACGCCAGATGGTGGCGATGGGCCGGGCCCTGATGATGGACCCGGCAGTGCTGCTGCTTGACGAGCCCTCCGCCGGCCTTTCCCCGGTCAAACAGGACGAGACCTTCCTCCGGGTCCACGAAATCAACCGTGCGGGCGTCTCGGTCATTATGGTCGAACAGAACGCCCGGCGCTGCCTGCAGATCTGTGACCGCGGCTACGTCCTGGACCAGGGCAAGGACGCGTACACCGGCACCGGCCGGGAACTGATGAAGGACCCCAAGGTCATCCAGCTGTACCTGGGTACGCTCGCCGACACCGTCGAGTAGTTCTCCGCAACTCCGCAGCAACAGCAGGGGCCGTCACCAACCGGTGGCGGCCCTTCTGCGCGCCCGGCGCCGCCAGCTCCGCACTCACGGGACCGGCGGGATCCCCGGTCCCGGATGCGACCGCCGGGTACCGGGTGCGGCCGCCAGTCCCCGCGCAACGGCGGCGGCGCCACGCCGGCGCAACGGCTGCGGCCGCCGGGTCCCCGCCGGGGCAACGGGTGCGGCCGCCGGCGTCCCGGCGCAACGGCGGCAGCGGCGCCACGCCGGGCAGCATCGCCACGCCGGGCGGCATTGTTGGCAGCCTTCCTCCCGGGCATACAATAGGCCCCCGCCCATTGGGCGGGGGCCTTTTGCGGCTAGGGAAGGGCGAGCTTACAGCTTGCCGAATTCTTCCTTGACCGGCTTGTAGGTGTTGTCATCCTGGAACTCGTAGATGCCGATGTAGGCCTCTGTCGGGTCGCCGGCGTCGGAGAACGTTACGGGGCCGGACTGGCCGTCGTAGTCGATGTCCTTGCCGTTGCGCAGCAGGGTGACGCAGGAGGGGAAGTCGTTGCACTTTTCGCCGCCTTCAGACACGTCCTTCAGGTGCGCCGCGATGTCAGTTCCCTTGGTGCTCTTGGCTTCCTCTGCTGCCAGTGCGATCAGGTTCACGGCATCGTAGGACTCGCCTGAATAGCTGTAGTCCTTCAGCGCGGGATCGATGGCCAGCAGCTTCTTCTTGAAGTCGTCCTTGGCGAAGGTGCCCGGGATGGTGCCCTGGGCGCCCTTCAGGGTGCCTGCCTGGAAGTCCTTGCTGTAGTCGGACATGTTGCCGTCCACCATGAACATCTGGGTGGGCTTGACGCCCTTGCCCGTCATCAGCGGAACAATGCTCTTGGCCTGGTCAAAGGTGATCAGGGCGATGGCATCCGGCTTGGCCGCAAGCACCTTGTCCACCTGGCTGCTGAACTGCGAATCGCCTTCGTTGAAGAGTTCCTGGGCAACAACCTTGCCGCCGGCTGCCTCAAAAGCGGACTGTACGTTCTTGGCCAGGCCGGTCCCGTACGCGTCGTTCAGGACGATCATGCCAACGGTCTGGGCGCCACAGGTCGCCATGTAGTTGCCGAGGACCTTGCCCTGGAGAACGTCCGACGGGGCGGTGCGCCAGAACAGACCCTTGTCATCCCAGGCGGTGAAGTCCGGGGAGGTATTTGCCGGCGAGAACTGGATGACGCCTGCGCCGGTGATCTGGTTGATGACGGTCTTGGAGACACCCGAGGAAGCGGCACCAATGACTGCGCTGACACCCTGTCCGAGCAGGGCGCTGGTGGACTGCGTGGCGATATCGGTTTTGGTGTCACCGGAGTCGCGGTGGATGATTTCAACGGGCTTGCCCAGCACACCCCCGGCGTCATTGACTTCCTTGATACCAAGGTTGACGCCAGCGATTTCGGGCGGGCCGAGGAACGCCAGCGACCCCGTTGTCGGCAGGAGCGATCCAAGCTTAAGAGCGGTTTCGGTGGTGGTCGTGGAGGCCGGAACGGCCCCGCCGGCTGCGGCGGTCGACTTGGCGCCGGCAGTGGCGCTCGGTGCGGGGCACGCGATGCCTGCAGCGGCGTTGGCCGAAGCGGTTCCGGATCCGGACGACGACGGGGTGGACGAGCCACCACAAGCCGTAGCCAGAAGGGCAACGCCGATGCTAAGCGCGGTCAGCTTAGCGATGCGGGGTGCCGCCTGGGGGAGTGAAGTCATTTACAATCTCCTCGATCTAAAGGTGCGAACGGCCTTTGATGCGAAAGATCAGGTGTTCCTGATTTACCTTCAAGCTAGTGCACTTCCGGCCCGATCCAAAGTGACTACGGTCACATCCTTATAACACTCGTTGCATAGAGGAAATCTGGCCAGGAATCGGCAGGCGCCATAAAGTGTGCCCCAGGTGGGACTCGAACCCACAACACGCGGATTTTAAGTCCGCTGCCTCTGCCAATTGGGCTACTGGGGCGCCCGGTCCATAATAGCCCGCCGGGCGCTGGTCTCAGCGATGCCAAACGCCTCGGCGTAGTGGAAGCTTCCGCTCACCCCGCCCGGCCAGAGTGCCAGCGGCAGCAACTGGAAGTGCGGACCCCAGGCTGCACAGGGTGGCTCAACCCCGAGGGATGTCGATGGCACAAAGCCAAAGCGCGAGTAGTATTCCGGGTCGCCGAGCAGCGCGATGCCCCGCTCCCCCGCAGCGTTGGCCCGGGCAATGGTCTCCTGCATCAGCGCGCTGCCAATGCCGTGGCGCTGCAGTCTCGGCAGCACACCGATCGGCCCCAGTCCCAGCAGGTCCAGTTCGCCCGCGCGCCCGCGGGTGCTGATCACGTGCCCCACGACGGCGCCGTCGAGCTCCGCAACGATGCTGAACTCCGGCAGGAATTCGGCACAGTCAAAGAGCGCACCCACCAAACGGACTTCCCCGGGCCCGCCGTCGGCCGGCAGGCCGCTGACCGGGGAGACGACGAAGGCGGCGGCGGTGAGGGCGAGGATGGCGGACCGGTCCGCGGGCCGCCCTGTGCGGAGCACCAGCTCCGGGGCAGGCGTGTGCTCGCCGTGCGCGGCGGCCAGTTCGTGCAGCGCCTCCAGCGCCCGGTCGGCATCTGCGACGGGGACCAGGATGTGGTCGTGATGGAAGCCGGCGAGGACATTGCAGCTGATTTTTGCGTCCGTGAGGGCGGTGCTGACGGCTGCCGTCAGGCCGATGGCGTCAAGCGAGGAATGTACCTGGAGGGTGATCCAGGCGCCGACGAAGTCGTAGGACAGTCCGAGGGTGTCAGCGTCCTTGCGCGGCAGGACAACGGTCATTCCTTCCGCCTCACGAACGGCGGCTTCGATCGTCCCTTCAAGCGGCCGTCCGTGCGGCCAGAGGGTGTAGACGAACTCGCCTCCGCGCAGTTCCGGGCGCATCGTGGCGAGCAGGGTGTGGAGGTCCGTTGCGGCTGTCATGGAGCCAGTCTAGGGGCCCACCCCGCCGGGGTTGGCCCGACGCCGGCCGGCCCGCACCCTTCCCAGGTGGACCTACGGGCGACCTTCCGGTTAACGACGGCGGCGGCCGCGCCCCGCAGGGGAACGGCCGCCGTCGACGGCAGGTGCTGGCTACTTGGCGTCAGCCGACACACTTTCCTTGCTGCTGGCCGGGCTGGCCTCTGCTGCCGGCTTCTCAGGGGCGGGAGCCGAGGCCGGCTTGGGCGCGGGCGTTGCCGCAGCGACGAATGCGCCGCGGGGGTTGTCCAAGTCGATCAGCTGGGTCGTGTCGCGGCCCATAAAGAAAGCCAGGATCCAACCGAAGATCACCCGGACCTTGCGCTCAACGGTGGGCATGGCGAATCCGTGGTAACCACGGTGTGCCAGCCAGGCAAGCGGTCCCTTGAGTCCGATCCGGCCCAGAAGGTTGATGTTTGCAACACCCTTCCATTCGCCGAAACCGGCGACGGCGCCCAGGTTTTTGTGTTTGTAGTCCGTGAGCGGCTTGTCCCAGCGGGAAGCCCACAGGTTCTTGGCCAGGCGCTTGGCCTGGCGCAGCGCGTGCTGTGCGTTCGGGACGCAGGTACCGTCCGGCAGGCCGCTGCCCGTAAGGTCCGGCACTGCCGCGACGTCGCCGGCGGCCCAGGCGTTCTCGATGATGCCTTCGTCCCCGGCGATG
Organism: Arthrobacter sp. AL05; assembly: GCF_029960715.1. NCBI lineage: Bacteria > Bacillati > Actinomycetota > Actinomycetes > Micrococcales > Micrococcaceae > Arthrobacter > Arthrobacter sp. AL05. The sequence goes on along the minus strand of NZ_JASBRC010000002.1, from coordinate 88,218 downwards.
CGCAGGTCCGCGAGGACACGGACGCGGCCGCGGGGTTCGAGCGGGAAGTCGGTGGAGCGGACCATGGGGTTGGCCTGCACGCCGGCGGTCCAGACGAGGGTGTCGGCCTGGAATTCCTGGGCCGCCGTCTTGTCCGGAAGGTTGATCAGCTTCAGGGAACCCTCGGCGTTGTCCAGCGAGGTGTTAAGCAGGACTTCGATGCCGCGGCTGCGCAGGTGCTCAACCACCCAGTCCGCCTGGCTGGCGGTGACCTCAGGCATAATGCGTCCCATGGCCTCGACCAGGACGAAGCGGACTTCCTCCTGGCTGATGCGGGAGTTGTTCTTGACCGCGGCGCGGGCGAGGTCTTCCATTTCGGTAATGCACTCGATGCCGGCGAAGCCGCCGCCGACAACCACGAAGGTCAGGGCGCGGGCGCGTTCGGCGGGATCGGTCATCAACGAGCCGGCTTCGATCCGGTCCAGGACCTTGTTGCGCAGGGCGACGGCTTCCTCAATGGTCTTGAGGCCGATGCCCTTGTCCGCAAGTCCCTTGATCGGGAAGGTGCGGGTGATAGCACCGGCGGCCACCACAACGTCGAAGTAGGGAATCTCGAAGTTCTCGCCGCCGTCAGCCGGGGCGATCACTGCCGTGCGGTTTTCATGGTCGATCGAGGTGACGCGGCCCTGAATGAGCTCGGTCTGCTTGAGGTGCTGGCGGTGCGAGACGACGGCGTGCCGTGCCTCGATGTTTCCGCCGGCAACCTCGGGGAGGAAGGGCTGATAGGTCATGTACGGCAGTGGATCAACCACGGTGACAATGCCACCGGCGTTAGCGATCTTCTTCTGCAGTTTGAGGGCTACGTACAGGCCGACGTATCCGCCGCCGACGACGAGTACCCTGGGACGGTCCTGGAGCTGAGGGGAGAGTGCCATTCCCCAAGAATACCGTACTTTGTGAAAAACTTCACTAACTATGGTTTTCCGTTGGAATCCACCGAATCGAGCACACCGGTATCGGCGGCGGCCGGGCCGTCGGGGCTTCCCTGGCCGGCCGTCCGGGCGCCACGGCGGAGCTGGAAGGCTGCGGCGGCCAGGATGCAGAGGAAAAGCCCGCCGAAGCCCAGCACCACCATGGCCGGCACGGCAGCATCGAGCTCGGACGGGCGCTCCGCGACGGGGACGGTGGGTTCCGGCAGGGTGGGCGCCGCGCTGGAGGGCGCGGCCGGTGCCGGCGCGGGCGCCGTCGGCAGGTTTCCCCGCCGGTGGACCCGGATCCAGTCCGAAATCGTGCCCAGTGGATTGATTTTGGTGTCCGGCACGTCGGCCTTGAGCGCCGCCTCGGCGTCGAGGATCCCGAACCCGTATAACGGATCCTTCCCCGGAGCGCCGGCGTCCTTGGCGGTGGTGACTATTCTGTTGATGACCTGGCTGGCCGTCATGTCCGGCCATTTGGAGCGGATCAGCGCCGCGACCCCGGCCACGATCGGGGTAGCACCCGAGGTGCCGGCCCACTCTGCGTAGCCGCCGCCGGGCAAGCCTCCGATCAGGTTTTCCGCGGGCGCCGCAACGCCGATGCTGATGCCCTGGGATGAGGAGTCAATACTGGCAATTCCCTTGCGGTCCAGCCCGGCGACAGTCAGCACGCCCGGGATGGTGGCCGGCGCACCGACCTGGACGTTTCCGCCCCCGCGGTTACCCGCAGCGGCAACAATCACCACGTCCTTCTGTTCGGCGTACAGGAATGCCGCGTCCCAGCTCTGCGGCCACTCGGGCGAGGTGCTGCCAAGGGAGATATTGATGACGCGGGCGCCGTTATCGACCGCCCAGCGGACGGCCTGGGGTATCTGGTCCTGGTCGGTCTTACCGCCGGGGTTCGGCGATCCGAGCCAGGTGGAGACGGAGAGCAACTGCGCTTCGGGCGCGACCCCCACGATGCCGTCCGGCGCGACGGACGGGCCGGGGCCGGCACTGGGTGTGGCAGTTGCACCGGCAGGCTGATGTCCCCGGCCCGCCAGCATGGTCGCGACCAGGGTTCCGTGCTCGGGCTTCGCGCCGATGCTCTTCTGGCCGTCAGGACTGCCGGCGCCGGAGATGTCGACGCCGCCGGCAAGCACCCCGGCCAGATCTGGGTGTTTACCATCCACGCCGCTGTCAATCACGGCAACCTTGACGTTGGCGCCCCTGGAAACTTCCCAGGCCTTGGTGATGCCGGATTCTGCCAGCCAGTATTCCTTGTCGCGCCAGGGGTCGGCGTGCGCGGCAGGGGCAGCCGTCAGGGTGGCAGCCAAGGCGCCGCCGGCAAGGGCCACGGCCATCAACGCGGAGGCGGTCCGGCGGGGCCGGGCTGTTGCTCTGGTCATTCGGGTCCTATCGGCGGGTCAGCTTTGGGCGCTGCGGTGTGGTGGCGGCGCGGAACGCCGGGCGGGATGCGGGGACGGTGTGAGGCCGGGTGGCGCGTCCGGCCAACGCAGTCAAGCCAAGCGGCCGCTTAGCTGATACTCAAGGCAATTCCATCAAGAATATCGTGTTCGCTGGTCACTGCCGTCCCGACCCTGCCCTGGGTTACCGCGGCCAGCCGATCCACAGCGCGCCGCCAGACGAGGGCACCCGCGCCGATGACATCTACCCGGCCCGGGTGCATGTAGGGCAGGACGGCCCGGTCCGCACGTGACATCTCCAGCAGTTCGGTGCAGGCCCGGCGTATAACGTCGAGCGAAAGTTCGGTGCCGTGGATCGCAGCGGAGGAGTACTCATCCAGCGCGAGCGCATGGGCGGTGATGGTGGTGATGGAACCGGCCACCCCAACGACGGCGGCAGTTTGGTCCAGCGGGACTGCACCGGCGGCCTCATCGAGGGCAGCGTCGACGTCTGCCTCCGCAGCGGCGATCTCTGCTGCCGTGGGCGGGTCGCTGCGCAGGTGGCGTTCGGTCAGCCGCACACAGCCAATGTCAACGCTCCTGGCGGCAATAACACCGCCGGCGTTGCCCAGCACAAACTCGGTACTGCCCCCGCCGAGGTCCACCACAAGGACGGGATCCGCGCCCCGGGAGGGCAGGACGCTGCTCGCGCCCGCGAAGGACAGGGCGGCCTCGCTGTCCCCGCTGATGACCTCAGGTTCGACGGCCAGGAGCCCGCGGATGCCATCAACGAAGACCTGCCGGTTGCGGGCATCGCGGGTGGCCGAAGTCGCCACAAAACGGACTTTGGTGGCCGCGTGCCGGCGGATCTGCTCGGCATAGTCGCCGGCGGCGGCGAAGGTCCGGTCGAGGGCCTCCCGGGAGAGTTCGCCGGTGGCGTCCACGCCCTGGCCGAGCCTGACGACGCGCATTTCGCGTACAACGTCGTTCAGCCGGGGTGCCGGGCCGGCCGTGTCCACATCCGCGATCAGCAACCGGATCGAGTTGGTGCCGCAGTCGATGGCGGCGACGCGGGTCATTTGCCGGCTCCGGCGGTTCCGGTCCCGGTTCCGGTCCCGGGCGTGATGCCGGGGTCCTCGGGACGTGCCTTGCGGACCGGGGCCGGCCGGCCGACGATCGCCGGCAGCCCCTGCGGGCCGTGCCTGCTCAGGTCCTGGGAGGGGGCCTCGCCGCCGGTGTGCCAGGCGCCGTCGCAGTAGCAGCGCTCCTGTGTCCACCATTCGCTGATGGCCGCGATGGCCTCGTCGCCGAGCGGATTCACACCCGGTCCGGCTGCGAGCGACTGGCCCACCAGGACGTGCAGGCATTTGACGCGGGTGGGCATACCACCGGCGGAGATGCCGTCAATTTCGGGCACGGGACCGATTCCGGACCTGGCGCCGATCTCCGCACGGGATGCGAGGTAGGCCCGGTGGGCAGCCCGGTAGTCCAAGGCCAGTTCCGCGTCCGCCACGAGCCGTTCGTTCATCTCGTTCATCAGGCCGGCAGCTTCAAGCCGCGAGACCGCGGACGTGATGACCGGGTGGGTGAGGTAGAAGGTCGTGGGGAAGGGTGTGCCGTTGCTCAGCCGTGGGGACGTGGCCGCCACTAGCGGGTTGCCGCAGACGCAGCGGGCCGGGATCTCCACGACGTCACGCACCGGGCGTCCCAACTGCCGGCTCAGGACATCGAGGTCACGGGCCGAGGGCCGGCCGGTTTCCGCCACGGACCGGGCCGTCTCAGGGGATCCCGGATTCACTGCAGTCGGGGTCTGGTCCACTCGGTTCTCGTCCACGGGCGCGGCACCTTCCTGCCCTGTCTGGATTGTCGGTCCGACGATCCTGCGGCGGGCGCCGCTTTTTTTAGTCTGTTGCCGAGCGCCGGATCGAGTCCCAGAGGGAATCGACCCAAGGCAGCTCGGCCGGGTCTTGTTGGGATTGTGCCCCGGCCGCGCCACTGCCCGCCCCGGCAGGTAAATCGCTGCCGAAGACCCAGTAGCCCGTTTCGCCGGGCATAACCATGTTAATGCGGTCCCGGGCCTGTTGCTTTACATAGTTCGGATCCTGCCACCGCGAGACCTGGCGTTTAAGCTCATTTTGCTGCGACTGCTTGGCGGAGATGTCCGCCTGGAGTTCGGCTATTTCGCCTCGTTTTTCAATGAAGATCTTGACCGTGGGCGCCAGCATGATCGTGATGGCAATCATCACGACCAAAAGCGCCAGCATGCGTCCGGAGAAGGCTTTCGCCGGCACGGGGTCGAGGTGTTCTCCGCCGGCTTCGGCACCGGCCTTGGACGTGCCCGTGCCGCTCGTGGCCGCTCCGGGCACAGCGTTGCGCGGGGCAGGTGTACGGCGTGCAGCGCCGGCCTGCCGTGTCGAGGGTGCAGTGCCGGCGTGCTGGCCCGCGGTGCGGCCGGAACCGCGCCCATCCGCCGCGGCGTTGCTGCCCTCGTGGCCCGCTGATCCGCGGGAGCCGCCGAAATCAGCCTCGATGACGTCGCCGGTGGCCGGAGACTTCGGGGCCGCGGGCGTGGCCCGGGGAACCTTGGGTCGGCGGGTAGCCATCTCACTCCTGTAATGCCAGGTTCTCCCCCGGCTGGCTTGCTGCATTCAGTGCTGGGTCCCGCGGCCCGGGGCACAGGCGAGGGGCCGGGGTGCTGCTCCGCTCGTACGGTGCCACGAGGCCGGTCTCAAAAACAAACCGGTAGCCATGGTCTTTCAACCATAGCCACCGGTTTTGTGTTCCTGCGGTTATTAGCCCTTGAAACGCGGGAAAGCGCTGCGGCCGGCGTAGCGTGCGGCGTCGTCGAGTTCCTCTTCGATCCGCAGCAGCTGGTTGTACTTGGCGACACGCTCGGACCGCGCCGGAGCCCCGGTTTTGATCTGCCCCGCGTTGGTGGCAACGGCGATGTCGGCGATTGTGGTGTCCTCGGTCTCGCCGGAGCGGTGTGAGGTGATGGTGGTGTACCCGGCGCGCTGCGCGAGGGAAACGGCATCCAGGGTTTCGGTCAGGGAACCGATCTGGTTGACCTTCACCAGCAGCGAGTTGGCGGTTGCCGAATCGATGCCGGTCTGCAGGCGTTCGGGGTTGGTGACGAAGAGATCGTCACCGACGATCTGGACCTTGTCGCCGATGGCGTCGGTGAGGGTCTTCCAGCCTTCCCAGTCGTTTTCGTCCAGCGGATCCTCGATGGAGACCAGCGGGTAGTCGGCCACGAGCTCGGCGTAGTAGGCGCTCATCTCCGTAGAGCTAAGGGATTTGCCTTCGAACTGGTAGGCGCCGTCCGTGAAGAACTCGGAAGAGGCGACGTCCAGGGCGAGTGCAATGTCCTGGCCCGGGGTGTAGCCGGCGTTCCGGATGGCTTCCTGGATGAGGTCCAGGGCAGCCCGGTTGGAGGGCAGGTTGGGCGCAAAGCCGCCCTCGTCGCCGAGGCCGGTGGACAGGCCCTTTGCCTGCAGGACCGCTTTGAGCGCGTGGTAGACCTCCACGCCCCAGCGCAGTCCTTCGGAGAAGGTCTCGGCGCCGAGCGGGACAACCATGAATTCCTGGATGTCGACGTCGGAGTCGGCGTGCGAGCCGCCGTTGAGGATGTTCATCAGCGGCACGGGCAGGACGTGGGCGTTCGGTCCGCCGAGGTACTTGTACAGCGGCAGGTCAGCGGAGGCGGCGGCGGCGTTGGCGACGGCCAGGGATACGCCCAGGATGGCGTTGGCGCCGAGCTTGCTCTTGTTGGCGGTTCCGTCCAGGTCAATCATCGACTGGTCGATGCTGCGCTGGTCAGTGGCGTCTAAACCGATCAGGGCCGGGGCGATCTGGTCGATGACCGCGTCGACGGCCTTCTGGACGCCCTTGCCGAGGTACCGGCCTTTGTCCCCGTCGCGGAGTTCAACGGCTTCGTGCTCGCCGGTGGAGGCTCCGGAGGGAACTGCTGCACGGCCGATCTGGCCGTCCGAGAGCAGGACTTCAACTTCTACGGTGGGGTTGCCACGGGAATCGAGGATCTCGCGGGCGTGGATGGCATCGATAAGCGCCATGGATAGGCTCCTTTGGGTGAAGCGATCTGCTGGGAATCTGATGGGATATTAGGCTGGGAATCAAGCTGAAAAACCGACGTCCTCGTCGCTACCAGCCTAGTCGAGAGTGGGATAAGTTACAGAAAGCTATCCGGCGGCGGACGTCATTTTGGCCGATTAGGGTGACCGCGGCGGGTGTTGGCCGTCCTGGAAGCGGCGGTTGGCACCGCGGAGGGCCCGTTCGGCGTCCAGGCCCCGGGCCCGGGCGGCGGCCGCGATTGCGAACAGCAGGTCCCCGAGTTGCTCTTCCGAGGGCGGAACCGCTATCCCTACCGGCCCGGTTGACGGCGGGAAGCCGGACCGTTCGGCGCGGTCCTGGAGTTTTTGCGCCCGTGCCAGCGCGGGAAGGGCTGCGGGGACACCGCCGAGGGCTCCGTTGGCTTCCGGGCTGGCGGCGCCGGCGGGGACGAGCCGTTCCGAGCGCTTAACCGCGTCCCAGGTTCGGACGATTTCCTCAACCGTGGCCGGAAAGGACTCCTGCAGCGAACCGTCCCGGCGGAACACATGCGGGTTGCGCCGGACCATTTTGGCCGTGAGTCCGCGGGCCACGTCGTCGAGGTCGAAGGCGCCGCGTTCCTGGGCGAGCCGGGCATGGAGGACCACCTGAAGCAGGACGTCGCCAAGTTCGGCTTTCAGCTCAGCGTCGCCACCGGCCGTCTCGATGGTTTCGGCCACCTCGAAGGCCTCCTCAAGCAGGTACTCCACGAGGGATTCATGGGTGAGGGCAGCCATCCAGGGGCAGTGGGCGCGCAGCGCGCCAATCGTCGCCGCCAGCGTTTCGACAGCACCGGCCGTCCCGCGGACCCCGGCTGCCGCGGGCCCGCCCAGCGGCGGGCGCGCGGCGTCCTCCAGGCTAGCCAAGGTCGGCGTAAGCCTCGTTGATGTACTCGACGAGGGCTTCCTTCTCCTCCAGCGGCAGGAAAGCGGCCTCGGCCGCGTTCAGCGTCAGTTCCAGCAGGTCATCGAGGTCGTAGTCGAAAGTCTCGACCAGCAGCTCGAACTCGTCCGTGAGCGTCACGCCGCTCATCAGCCGGTTGTCGGTGTTGATGGTGACGTTGAAGCCGAGCTGGTAAAGCATGTCCAGCGGGTGGCTTTCGATGCCCTCGCCGAACCCTGCGACGGCGCCGGTCTGCAGGTTGGAGGAAGGGCAGATCTCCAGGGCGATGCCGCGGTCGCGGACCCAGCTGGCCAGGTCACCCAAGGTCACCATGCCGATGTTGTCATCGAGCTCGTCCCCGGCACCGTCGGCATCGTCGTCTGCTTCGAATTCAACGGTAACGTCCTCGGCGATCCGGACGCCGTGGCCCAAGCGCAGAGCGCGGCCGTCGACCAGCGCCGATTGGATGCTTTCAAGGCCGGCGGCTTCCCCGGCGTGCACCGTCGCCGGGAAGTTGTGCTGGGCAAGGTAGGTGAAGGCGTCCTTGAACCGGGATGGCAGGAAGCCGTCTTCGGCGCCGGCGATGTCGAAGCCGACGGCACCGTTGTTGCGGTGGCGGACCGCCAGTTCCGCGATTTCCTGGCCGCGGTCGGCATGGCGCATGGCGGTGATGAGCTGGCCGACCTGGATGTCGCGGCCGGTCTCGGCGACGGCGTCCACACCGGCCTCCAGGCCGGCCTGCACGGCTTCGACGGCCTCGTCCAGGCTCAGGCCCTGCTGGAGGTGCTGTTCGGGGGCCCAGCGCACTTCACCGTAGACAACACCGTCGTCGGCGAGGTCTTCGACGAATTCCTGGGCGACGCGGAAGAGTCCGGCCTTGGTCTGCATCACGGCGATGGTGTGGTCGAAGGTCTCCAGGTAGCGGACCAGGGAGCCGGAGTCCGCGGATTCGCGGAACCACTCCCCCAGGGCGACAGGATCGGTGGAGGGCAGGGTGTGTCCCGCGGCCTCGGCAAGTTCAATGATGGTGGCCGGACGGAGTCCGCCGTCCAGGTGGTCGTGAAGGGAAACCTTGGGGAGGCCCTTCAGGTCAAAGTCGAGGTCAGGGGCAGCGTCAAGAATTATCTCAGTCACGTTCCAACCTTAGGGTCCGATGCCGTGCAATACCAGCCGGGCCCGGAGCCAGGAATCAGGCTTCGACGTCCGCCGGTGTCTCCCGGGTCTTGGGCGCCGGTGCAGTGCCGGAAGCCTGGCCCGGCGAGCGGGCGGCGCCTGCCGGGGCGGGTCCGGTCTTGGCTTCAGCGTTGGCGGATCGGCCGGCTGCCGTGGCGGCGCCCCGGGCGTCGCGCCAGCGGTGCAGCCAGGTCAGGAGGTGGTCGACGACAATGCCCAGCACAATGGCGAAGGCGATGGCGATGCCGACGCCCAGCAGGGGGTGTTCATGGACCCAGTTGCCGGCGAGGATGCCAACACCGGCCGAATACGCGACCCAGGTGACTGAGGCGCAGATGTCCAGGATGACGAACCGCCGGCGCGGGTAGGCGGTGGTACCGGCAATCCAGTTGACCGCCACGCGTCCGACCGGAATGTAGCGGGCCGTGAAGATCAGCATGGCGCCACGTTTGTCCAGTTCGTAGCGGGCCCAGTTCAGCGCCCGCTGGACCTTGGGCCTGCGCATCCAGCGGAAGCGCTCGACGCCGACGTGCCGTCCCAGCAGGTAGGCCGTGTTGTCGCCGGCAATAGCGCCGACGGCGGCCGCTGCCATCACAAACCACATGTTCGGCTGCCCGGAGGTCACGGAAAGGGCGCCCAGGGCGACGATCAGGGTTTCGCTCGGCAGTATCGGCACAAATCCGTCAATGAAGCAGAAGATCGTCAGAATTGGAAAAATCCACCATTGACCCGCGGCATGGAGAATTGCCTCATTGATAAATTCCACGCGGGCGTTGCTCCTAGGAAAGTGGTGAAAAGCGCTCTTCAGTGTCCCATGTCGGAAACGGATACGCTACGTTCCCGGCGGATGAATCTCCCGGTTTCAGCGCTCAGTCGTTTGGGACCCGGCAGGCGGGGCCGGCAGTCCGGGCTCCACGGGAAGGGTTCCGCGGAGCCTGCGGATGAGGACGTCCACCAGGATGCCCAGGCCGATCGCGCAAATCACGGCGACGATGACCCCGAGCAGGTGGTTCTCCGCAAACCATTGGCCAAAAAACAGTCCCGTTGCGACCGAGTACAAGGCCCAGAGCACCGCGGAGAGCACCGTCAACCCAACAAAGCGCGGACGCGGGAACCCGGTGGCGCCGGCCGTCAGGTTGACCGCCACCCGGCCGATCGGGACGAACCGCGCCACCAGGACCAGGGAGGCGGGCCGTTTGCGCAGCTCGGTGCCGGCCCAGCGGAACGCACGCTGCATACGATGCCCGCGCGACCAGGCCCAGCGCTGCGTGCCGGTGTTGCGGCCGATCAGGTAGGCGATGTTGTCCCCGAGGAACGCGCCCGCGGCCGCCGTCGCGGCGAGCAGCAACGCGTTGGGAACACCGGCGCTGGCCGCCACCGAGGCCAGTCCGACGACCACGGATTCGCTGGGAACAGGCGGGAAGAAGCCGTCAATCACGCAGCACACAAACACCAGGAGGAGCACCCAGGGTTGGCCTGCGGCGGCAAGGATGAAGTCGTTGATTGCCTGCACGGTTTCCTAACAAACAACGGGAGGACTGCTGTTGTGCAAGTGTACTGCCGGCTTGCCCTATCACTTGTGGCGGCCAAACCCGAGGGTTCGGCCCACCGCCGATAGGGCAAACCGGCGGCTAGGCGATGCGGTCGATGATGAGCTGCTGCGCCGGGCGGGAGCCTTCCGGGGCAATCACCACGGCATGTTCGAGGGCTTCCCTGGCCCGTTCGAACTTCTCCGGGGTATCCGTCAGCAGCGTCATCAGCGGTTCGCCGGCTTTGACCGTCGCGCCGGGTTTGGCGTGCATCCGCACCCCGGCACCGGCCTGGACCTGGTCCTCCTTGCGCGCGCGTCCGGCACCAAGGCGCCAGGCTGCGACTCCGACGGCCATCGCGTCGAGCTCCACCAGCACGCCGTCGGCGGGCGCGTAGAGCACTTCGGATTCCCTGGCCACCGGGAGGGTTGCCCGCGGGTCGCCGCCCTGCGCCTCGATCATGCGGTTCCAGACGTCCATCGCCCGGCCGTCCTTCAGCGCCGCCCGGGGATCGGCGTCGTGGACGCCTGCGCAGGCGAGCATCTCCTCCGCCAGCCGGACCGTGAGTTCCACAACGTCCTCCGGTCCGCCGCCGGCAAGGACCTCCACCGATTCCTCGACCTCGATCGCGTTGCCGGCGGTGAGGCCCAGCGGTGTGTTCATGTTGGTCAGCAGGGCCACTGTGTTAACACCGGCGTCCTTGCCCAGGGCCACCATGGTCTCGGCGAGTTCGCGGGCGCGCGCCTCGTTTTTCATAAACGCGCCGCTGCCGACCTTGACGTCCAGCACCAAGGATCCGGTGCCCTCCGCGATTTTTTTGCTCATGATCGACGACGCGATCAGCGGGATGGCCTCGACGGTGCCCGTGACGTCCCGCAGGGCGTAGAGCTTCTTATCCGCCGGAGCCAGCCCGGCCCCGGCTGCGCAGATGACGGCTCCGACGTCCTGGAGCTGCGCCAGCATTTCCTCGTTGCTCAGCGCGGCGCGCCAACCCGGGATCGACTCGAGCTTGTCCAGGGTGCCGCCGGTGTGGCCCAGGCCGCGACCGGACAGCTGCGGGACAGCAACGCCGAAGACCGCCACCAGGGGTGCCAGCGGCAGGGTGATCTTATCTCCGACGCCGCCGGTGGAGTGCTTGTCGGAGGTGGGCTTTACGCTGCCGTCGGGCCGGCGCAGGCTGGAGAAGTCCATCCGTTCACCGGAAGCGATCATCGCCGCGGTCCAGCGTGAAATCTCGGCCCGGTCCATGCCGTTAAGCAGGATTGCCATGTTCAAGGCGGCCATCTGCTCGTCGGCGATCGCACCGCGGGTGTACGCGTCGATCGTCCAGTCAATTTGGGCGGGACTGAGCACACCCTTGTCACGCTTGATGCGGATGATGTCGACGGCGTCAAACGATTCGGTCATGTTCGGTGGTGTCACCGGGGTTCCTCCAGGTGTTGGGGGCCAAAAGCATCGGGAAGGACCTGGCCCATGGTCTTGATTCCCTGCGTGGTCATAAGCTCCATGTCGGGAGCCCTGAATTCATAGAGCAACTGCCGGCAGCGACCGCACGGCATCAGCACGTTGCCGCCGGCGTCGACGCAGTAGAAGGCACGGAGCAGGCCGCCGCCGGTCATCTGCAAATTACCGACGAGGGCGCACTCGGCACACAGCGTCAGCCCGTAGCTGGCATTTTCGACGTTGCAGCCGCTCACAATCCGGCCGTCCGCGGTGAGGGCTGCTGCCCCGACCGCGAACTTCGAATACGGCGCGTAGGCATTGGCCATCGCGGTGACCGCGGCGGCCTTGAGGGCCGCCCAGTCAACGTTGGTGCACTCCATCGTCAACCCTTCACATACGGTATGCCGTCGGCCGCCGGCGGCCGGGACCGGCCAACGATTCCGGCGACCGCAAACACGGTTACGAGGTAGGGCAGCATTGCCATAAACTGGCTCGGCACCGGGGTGCCGATGATCGTCACAATGCTCTGCAGGTTGTCGGCGAAACCAAACAGCAGCGCTGCGAAGAACGCCCCCAACGGATTCCAGCGCCCCAGGATCATCGCCGCGAGGGCAATAAAGCCGCGGCCACCGGAGATCTCCTTCGTGAAGCTGTCGATCGCCACCAGCGTGAAGAACGATCCACCGATACCGGCTACAGCGCCGCCGAGCGTGACGTTCCAGAACCGGGTTGCGTTGACGTTGATGCCCAGGGTGTCGGCAGCCTGCGGGTGTTCGCCGACGGCGCGGACCCGCAGGCCCCACTTGGTCTTGAACAGCGCAATCCACACCACGATCACGGCCACGTACATCAGGTAGCCAACAACGGACTGCTTGAAGAGGATGGGTCCGAGGACCGGGATGCTGGACAGCCCCGGAATTTCGATGATGGGAAGCCGCCCCGGCGAGTTAAACATTTCCTTGTCCGCCTGCATCACGGTGCTGAACAGAAAGCCCGTGAGGCCCGAGATCAGGACGTTGAGCACCACACCGACGATGATCTGGTTGACCACGTACTTGATGCTGAACACTGCCAGCACCATCGAGACGAGGGCTCCGGCCACGGCTGCCGCGAGCAGACCCAGGTACGGGCTGCCGGTCAGGCTGGCAACGATAGCGGCGGTGAAGGCACCGCCAAGCAACTGGCCTTCAATGGCGATGTTCACAACGCCGGCTCGTTCGCACAGCACCCCTGACAGGGAGCCGAAGACAATCGGTACGGCGAGGGTCACGGATCCGGCGATCAGGCCCGCCAGCGAGATGCTGGGGGTCCGGGCGCCGCCGACCACCCAGACCAGGAAGGCCACCACGAACAGGACCGTGAACAGGACAGGCAGCCAGCGCGGGGGCCGCTGGATTTTTGTCTTGAGGAACATCGCGTAGCCGGCCAGGGCCAGCAGGATCACGGACAGCACCAGCCCGGTGAGGTAGGCCGGCGCCTCGATAGCCGGCAGCTGGAAGAAATCCCCGCCGGAGGAGATGCCGAATTTTGCCGTCTCGTGCGGGCCCAGCAGGCCAAAAAAGACGAATGCGATGACGGCCAGGACCAGCAGCGTCACGGGCAGCTTCCAGGTGACCGGTTTGGCGGAGACCGTCGGCTTCCTGTTCGCCTCTGGACGCGGGCGGTCCTGCTCTTGCTTACGGGGTTCTCCCGGGACGGGGGACGTTGTTGTTGTGCTCATGCTGCACCTCCGGTGGCTGCTGCCTGCTGGGACTTGCCGGCGGATACGGCCTTCTTTTTGCGCGGGTTGAGCCCAAAAACGGCCCGGACCAGGGGTGGCGCCGCGATGAACAGCACAATGAGCGACTGCACCACCAGCACAATGTCTATCGGGGTTCCGGTCTGGATCTGCATCTGGACCGCACCGGCGCGGAAGGCGCCGAACAGCACACCGGCGGCGAAGGTGCCCCACGGCGTCGAACGTCCCAGCAGTGCGACGGTAATGGCGTCAAAGCCGTAGGTCGCCGCTACACCGTCGGTGAGTACTTTTTCGGTTCCCGCTACCTGCGCGACGCCGGCCAGTCCGGCGAGGCCGCCGGCGATCGCCATCACCAGGATGGTGGCGCGCGGGACGTTGATGCCTGCGGTGAGGGCCGCATTTGGGTTGGCTCCCACCGCGCGGAACTCGAAACCGATGGTCGAGCGGTTCAGCAGCCACCAGACGAACACCGTTGCCGCGATGGCCAGCAGGAAGCCAAGGTGCAGCCGGTACTGGCTGCCGAAAAGCTGCGGATATACGGCCGACGGGTCCAGCAGCGGTGAGATAGGTGTGGTTTCCCCGGGACGCTGGAACGCCGGTGTGTCCAGGAGGTAGCGCACCAGGTACAGGGCAATGTAGTTGAACATGATGGTCACGATGACCTCATGGGCCCCGGTCCGCGCTTTAAGCACGCCGACCAGGCCGCCCCAGACGGCGCCGCCAACGACGCCGGCAAGCACCACAAGCAGCAGGTGAAGGCCCACCGGCAGCTCCAGCTCGAAACCGACCCAGGCGGCCACGATGCCGGCCATGATGATCTGGCCCTGCGCGCCGATGTTAAAGAGTCCCGCGCGGAATGCCAGGGCGACACCGAGGCCGGCGGTGATCAGCGGAGTGGCGATGGTGAGGGTTTCCAGCAGCGGGGCGAACTGTCCGCCCAAGCCGCTGCCCCGCGGGTTGAATACCGAGCCCTGGAAGAGCGCGACGTAGGAACTTGTCGCGGCTGACCAGACGGCGGCGAGGAAGTCGGCCGGGCGGGCAAAGAAGTAGCTCGACGTCGCCGCGACCTCCTTGTCGGTGCTGGCAATAAGCAGTCCCCCAAGAATCAAGGCAAGGAGGACAGCCAGTGCTGTCACAATGCCGTTTCCGGTGAAGATCTGGCGCAGCACCGAATCCGAGTCCCCCGCAGCTGCAAGGGAGCCGCTCTGGGCCGAGACGGGAACCGCCGATGGCCGCATTGCACCGCCGGCTGTGTCCAGGGATGTGGCCAGGGCTGCGTCATCTGCGGGGGCCCCGGTCTTCGTTTCGGCCACAGCGGCCGGCCCGGTTTCCGGGGCGTCGAGGGGTTCCGGATTCAGGTCCGGATCCGGTTCGCTCGAGCGTCGAGGCTCGTTGTTTTCACTCATGGTCGTCTCCTACGGCGCCGGAGCCGGACTCGGGCACGGTCGGCGCGGCGGGCGCCTGGTTCTTTGCTGGGGGTGCGGCGGGGCTCTCTGCGGGCCCGCCGGGTGCGGGCTTACCCGCGGAATCGGCGTGTGCGTCCTGCGGGGAGAGCCCGGCCATCATCAGGCCAAGGACGTCGCGGCCGGTGCCGGACGGGACAATCCCGACGATTTTGCCCTTGTAGAGCACTGCGATCCGGTCCGCGAGGTCGATGACTTCATCGAGTTCGGTGGAGACGATCATCACGGGCGTGCCAACGTCGCGCTCGGCCACGATGCGCTTATGCAGGAACTCGATGGACCCGACGTCCACGCCGCGGGTGGGCTGGGAGGCGATGAAGAGCCGCAGCGGCCGGGAGAGTTCCCGGGCCATCACCACTTTCTGCTGGTTTCCGCCGGACAAGGTGCCAGCCGCGAGCGAACCCGAGGGAGTGCGCACGTCAAACTCCTCGATCCGGCCCTTGGCGTTCTCCAGGACCTTGGCCGGCCGCATGCTGATGCCTTTGGCGAACGGGGCCTGGTCGTATCGGTCAAGAATCAGGTTTTCGGCAATCGAGAAGGTGCCGATCAGGCCGTCAACGTTGCGGTCTTCCGGCACGAAGCCGACCCCGGCGTTGAGGACTTCCTTGACGCTGCGGCCAATAAGTTCCGCACCGTCGAGCAGGATGGAGCCATGGACCCGGTCCTGGAGGCCCAGGATGGCCTCGGTCAGTTCGGTCTGCCCATTGCCCTGGACGCCGGCGATGGCGAGGATCTCACCGCGGGCGATGTCGAAGCTGATGCCGTCCACCACGTGCTGGCCGCTGGGCGCAATCACCGTGAGGTCCGTCACCTGGAAGGTCGTCTCCTGGGGCTTCGCCGGGGCCTTGTCCAGGGTCAGGTTCACGGCCCGGCCCACCATCATGGAAGCAAGTTCCGTCGTCGAGGCGCCGGGATCGGCGGTACCAACGACCTTGCCCCGCCGGATCACAGTGATGGTGTCCGAGACGGCTTTGACTTCACGAAGCTTGTGCGAGATGAAGACAATCGATGTGCCGTGGCTCTTGAGCTGGCGCATAATGTCCAGCAGCTCATCGGTGTCCTGCGGGGTCAGTACGGCAGTGGGTTCATCGAGAATCAGGACCCTGGCGTCGCGGACGAGTGCCTTGATGATTTCTACGCGCTGCTGCACCCCCACCGGGAGGTCCTCCACCAGGGCATCGGGGTCGACGTCAAAGCCGTACCGGTCCGAGATTTCCCGGATCTTCCGCCGGGTGTCATCCAGGTTCAGGAACCCCCCGGCCGTGGTGGTTTCCGCTCCCAGGGCGACGTTTTCCGCGACCGTAAAGACCGGAACGAGCATAAAGTGCTGGTGGACCATCCCGATGCCGGCGGCCATGGCGTCGCCCGGGCCGCGGAAGGTGACGGGTTTGCCGTCGACCAGGATCTGGCCCTCGGTCGGCTCGTACAGACCGTACAGGACATTCATCAGCGTGGACTTGCCCGCGCCGTTTTCGCCGAGCAGACAATGAATCTGCCCGGGCTCAACCACCACGTCAATGTGGTCGTTGGCTACCAGGGAGCCGAAGCGTTTGGTGATCCCCTTGAGTTCAAGTTTCAAAACTCTGACCAATCTAGAAGTATCCGGCAGTCGTGGCCCGGACGGATGATGGGGCCGCAGGATCAGCCTAGTGCCTGCAGCCGGAGGCGGAGCCGGTCCGCTCAACGAAAAGCGCCACAGCCCGTGCGGTGATGACCGGACGGGCCGTGGCGCTTAGCGGCGGAAGCTAGAGCTTCGGGCTGGCTGCGGATTCAACCTTCAGCTTGCCGTCGGCGATATCCTTTTTGATCTGCTCCAGCTGGGTCTTCACTTCGGCCGGGACCGCGGAGTCCTGGTCGTGGAACGGCGCCAGCTGCACGCCGTCGTTCGCGAGGGTGCCAACGTACGGCGTGTTGGTGAACTTGCCGTCCTTGTCTTCCTTCACAACGGTCTCGACAGCCTCGCCCATCTGCTTCATCACGGAGGAAAGCATAATGTCCTTGTAGTCCGGTGCCGTGAGGAAGCCGTCGGAGTCAACCCAGATGAGCTTAACGTCCTTGCCTGCTGCCTTGGCTTCCTTCAGGGCCGCGCCGGCACCCTTGCCAACCGGACCGGCGACGGGCATCACGATGTCAGCGCCCTGGTCCAGGAAGTTCTGGGTGAACTGCTTGCCCTTGTCCTGCTTTTCGAAGTCACCGGTGAAGGAACCGTCCTGCTTGGCCTTGTCCCAGCCGAGCACTTTCACGGTCTTGCCGTTTTTCTCGTTGTAGTACTTGACGCCGTCGGCATAGCCGTCCATAAAGATGGTGACGGTGGGGATCTTGATACCGCCGAAGGTGGCGACCGTTCCGGTCTTGGTGGTGCCGGCTGCGAGGTAGCCCGCCAGGAAGGCGGCCTGGGCCGTGTCATAAATGATCGGCTTGACGTTGCTGATCGGGGTGTCATAGCCGAAGTCGATAATGGCGAAGTGTTTGTCCGGGTTCGCCGTGGCCTGGGCCTTGGTGGCGTCGCCGAGCAGGAAGCCGACAGTGACTGTCAGGTCGCAGCCGGCCGTGACCATTGCCCGCAGGTTGGGCTCGAAGTCGTTATTGGTCTTGGACTCGGCCTGGTTGACCTTGATGCCCAGATCCTTCTCGGCCTTCTTCAGCCCCTCGTAGGAGGACTGGTTGAATGACTGGTCGTCGAATCCGCCCGAGTCGGACACGATGCAGCCGGTGTAGTTGCTGGCCGAGGCGGAGGCACTGCTGCTGGCTGTCGGTGCGGCCCCGCAACCGGTGAGTAGCAGCGCAGCCGCGCCGGCGGTGGCGACTCCTGCCACCGAACCGCGCTTGAAGGTTGCACGCAGAGAGTTCTTCAATTTTCCTCCAGGAGAAAAGAGTAGGCGCTACGACGGAAGCTCAATGAGTGTCTGTTGGCGGGGTTGCCGCTGAAACGCTGTTTTCACTGATGGATTTCGCAGCACTGCGCCGAAGCGCACTGATGAAAGCAACTTTAGTGTCCTCTAACACGTCCGTGTACCGCAGTTCACAGGGATTTCCCAGATTGTTGAGAACTTGTTACCAAGCGGTAGACAAAAAGCCCCGCACCGGGTGGATTCCGGTGCGGGGCTTGCGGCCTGCGGGCAGGCGGGGTGTGCGGTTAGAGCCGGACCAGCATCTTGCCGGTGTTGGCACCATCGAGGAGGTCCATAAAGGCCTGCGGTGCGTTCTCGAGTCCGTCCACGATGGTCTCGTCGTAGCTGACAGTGCCGTCCGCGATCCAACCGGACATGGTCTGGACAAACTCGCTCATGTGCTGCCAGTAGCCGCCGACCAGGAAGCCCTTGAGGGTCAGCTGCTTGCCGATGGCGAGCATAAGGTTGCGCGGGGCCGTCGCGGGCTCGGTTGAGTTGTACTGCGCGATGGCGCCGCACATGGCGACCCGGCCACCGACGTTGAGCACACTCAGGGCTGCTTCGAGGTGTTCGCCGCCGACGTTGTCGAAGTACACATCGATGCCCGCTTCGCCTGCGGCGGCGGTGAGCTGGTCAACAACGGGTCCGTCGTGGTAATTGAAGGCGGCATCGAAGCCGAGTTCGAGCAGGCGGGCCACCTTTTCCGGGGACCCAGCGCTGCCGATCACGCGGGAAGCGCCCATGGCCTTGGCAATCTGTCCCACCAGCGAGCCGACGGCACCGGCCGCGCCGGAGACGAAAACGGCGTCGCCGGCCTTGAAATCGGCCACCTTGAGCAGGCCCGCGTACGCCGTCAGGCCGGTCATCCCCAGCGCGCCGAGGAACGCGGAGGCGGGTGCCAGGTCCGTGCGGGCCGGCGAGGTGGCTCCGGCGTCGAGCACGGCGTATTCACGCCATCCCAGTGAATGGACGACGGCGTCGCCCACCTTACGGTCCGCGGAGCGGGAGGCAATTACTTCGCCCACGGCGCCGCCTTCCATCGCGACGTCCAAGGCAAAGGGCGCCGAGTAGGACTTGACGTCATTCATCCGGCCGCGCATGTAGGGGTCCACGGAGATAAAGAGGTTGCGGACCAGGACCTGGCCGTCCTGCAGTTCGGGCAGCGCCGTCTCGGCGATGCGGAAATTCTCCGGTACGGGACGGCCGTGCGGCCGGGATGCCAGCTGGATCTCCCGCGTGGCGGCGGGAAGGACTGTGGTTTCGGTGTCGGTGCTCATGCGGCTACCTCCATGATGTTGATGTCGACAGTGATGTTGCCACGGGTGGCATTGGAATAGGGGCAGACTTCGTGCGCCTTGGCCACGAGGGCCTCGGCGGTGGCCCGGTCCACGGCGGGCAGGGCGATCTCGAGTTCTGCGGCGATGCCGTAGCCGGCTCCATCGGCCAGCGCGCCCAGGTGGATCTTCGCGGCGACGGCGGAGTCTGTGAGGTCGGCGTGCTGCTGGCGGCCAACGAGCCGCAGCGCGGAGTGGAAGCAGGCTGCGTAGCCGGCGGCAAAGAGCTGCTCGGGGTTGGTGCCCTCGCCGCTGCCGCCCAGTTCCACCGGGCTTGCCAGCGCGACGTTAAGTTTGCCGTCCTTGGTGACGGCGGTGCCGTCGCGGCCTTCGCCCGAGGCCAGCGCCTCGGCGGTGTATAGAGTCTTCATGCGCGGTCCAATCTGTTGGCGGGAAATTCGGGAAAAATTGTGCGGGCTAGCGGGGTGCCTGCAGTGCGGCGGTGAGCCGGCCCAAGGTGTCACGCAATTGGTCGAGTTCAACAGCCGACAGGCCGGCGGCCGCCGCGAGCCGCTGCGGGATTTCCGCGGCTTTCGCGCTCAGGGCAGCGCCGTCAGCGGTGAGGAAGACCTCCACGCGGCGCTCATCGGCCGAAGAGCGCAGACGCCGCACCAGGCCAAGGGCTTCAAGCCGCTTCAGCAGCGGCGAGAGCGTTCCCGAATCAAGTGCGAGCTCGGCCCCCAACTCGCGCACGCTGCGCGGCTGCGCTTCCCACAGCACCATCATGACGAGGTACTGCGGGTAGGTCAGGCCAAGCTCTTCGAGCATCGGCCGATACGCCGCCGTCGTGGCCCGTGTTGCGGAATACATGGCGAAACACACCTGGCGGTTCAAGCGCGGAGCGTCGATTCCAGCGGCGTCGGGTGCGGCGGTCTGGCTGCCCGCGTCCGCGGAGTGCTGTGTTTCGCTCATGAAATAAACATACTCCACAATTCAATTGTGCACAACTCAATTGTGCGCAATTCAAATACGGGAAAGCTAACTGCGTTCAACCGGCCTGGTGGCCATTCGCTCCCGCCGATCTACCCGGCCCGGAACGAGGTGTCCACCTCCGGCTTTGGAAGCCTGCCGGCTAGAGGTCGCGCAGGGTTCGCAGCGCAGCGGCCGTAAGCACCTTAACACCCAGGCCCAGGGCACGTTCATCCAGGATGTAGTCACCGCGGTGCAGATCGTACTCCTCGCCGCCGGGGGTCTTGGTGCCGAGCCGCATCATGGCGCCGGGAAGGTCGGCCAGGAACCAGGCAAAGTCTTCACCGCCCATGGACTGGGGCGTCAGGACGACTGCGCCTTCGCCGATTTCGGCACGGGCCGCGGCTTCAATCAGTGCGGTTTCGTGTTCGGAGTTCACCACGGGAGGCACGCCTCGGGTGTGTTCCAGGTGCACATCAACGCCGTACGGTGCCGCGATCTGCTGGATGACCTCGTCGAGGATCTCGCCGGCACTGTGCCAGGCGTCGCGGTCCAGGCAGCGCATGGTGCCGGCCATGTAGCCGCTGGCCGGGATTGCGTTGGGCGCGGAACCGGCCGAGATATGGCCCCAGACCACTGACACCCCGCTGCGCACGTCAACCCGGCGGGAAAGCACCGCCGGGACGTTAACGGCGATCTGTGCCAGGGCAAAGACGAGTTCCTCGGTCAGGTGCGGCCGTGAAGTGTGGCCGCCACGGCCGGTCAGTTCGATCTTGATCGTGTCCGAGGCGGAGGTGATGGCGCCGATCCGGGTGCCGATCTTGCCCACCTCAATCCGGGGATCACAATGCAAGGCCAGGATCCGGGGGACCCCTTCCAGGACGCCTTGCTCGATACAGCTCTGCGCACCGCCGGGCATGGTTTCCTCGGCCGGCTGGAAAATGATCCGCACGGTGCCGCGCAGCGGCGACTCCTGGTGCATCCGCTGCAGGACCAACGCCGCGCCGAGCATGGTGGCAGTGTGCACATCATGGCCGCAGGCGTGGGTGACACCGTGGTTCTTCGAGGCGAAGGCAAGCCCCGTCTCTTCGATGATGGGGAGGGCATCAATATCACCGCGCAGGGCCGTGGCGATCGGGCCCTCCCCGATGTCCACCGTCAGGCCCGTTCCGGCGAGGCGCCGCGGCTTGAGGCCAGCTTGCTCGAGTCGCTGCGCCAGCTTGTCCGTGGTGCGGAACTCCTTGAACGAAAGCTCGGGGTGCGCATGCAGGTCCCGGCGGAAGGCGATCAGCTCCGGCAGGAGAGGCTCGAGCCACGGCCCCACCAGTGTGGTGGGTTCAGCTTCAGTAGAGTAGTTACGCACCCAATAACTCTAGCGAGCGCAGATAAAATAGCTGCATCGCGGCCGGTGCGTTACGGATCCCGAGGCTAGAGGACGTCCGTGTCGCCGCTGGCCTTAAGCGCATCAACGGCCTGCTTGACCCGCTGCGAATGCTCTTTGTGCATCACGAGCAGGGCATCCGGGGTGTCAACCACCACCACGTCCTTGATCCCGATCAGGGCGATCACACGCTTGGTGTCGGAGACCACCACACCGCTGGCGTCCTCGGTGAAGACGCGGGCGCCCTCACCGATCACTGTCACGTCCTTAACTTCTTTGGCGCTGTTGAGCCGGCCCACCGAGGCGAAGTCACCGACGTCGTCCCAGCGGAAAGTACCGGGAACGACGGCGACGTCGCCCGCGGCGGCTGCCGGTTCGGCCACGGCGTAGTCAATGGCGATCTTGGGCAGGGTGGGCCAGACCCGGGCCTGGACCTCGTCGCGCTGCGGGGTGTCCCAGGCCTTGGCGATTTCCTGCACGCCGGCGTAGAGCTCGGGCTGGTTGGCTTCGAGGTGTTTGAGCATCAGCGCGACGGGAGCCACAAACATCCCGGCGTTCCAGACGTAGTCGCCGCTGTCGAGGTACTCCTGGGCAACCTCTTCGCTGGGCTTCTCCACGAACTCAACAACGGCCTGGGCACTGGGGGCCCCGTCGACGCCGAGGTTTTTGCCCGACCGGATGTAACCGAAGCCAGTGGAGGGGTGGGTTGGCTTAATGCCGATGGTAACGATCTTGCCGGCCGCGGCCGCATGGATGGCTTCCCGCACGGCTGCATGGAACAGCTCGTCGGGGCTGATCACCTGGTCCGCGGCGAAGGAGCCCATGATGGTGTCCGGATCGCGTTCGTGCAGGATTGCGGCGGCCAGCCCGATGGCGGCGCCGGAGTCCTTCGGCTCGCTCTCCAGCACCAGGTCCGCGTCATCGATCTCGGGCAACTGCCGGCAGACTGCATCCCGGTGCGCCTTCCCGGTTACCACAAGCATGTGCTTGCCGGCGAGCGGCTCCAGCCGGTCGTACGTCGATCTCAGCAGCGTGCTGCCCGAGCCCGTGAGGTCATGAAGGAACTTGGGGGCTGCCGCTCGTGACAGGGGCCAGAGGCGGGTCCCCACTCCGCCTGCCGGAATCACCGCAATAAACCGGCTCAGGGCCGGGCCCTGAGCCGTACCCTGCAGCGCGTCCTGGCTTGTCACTTTGTCTGTAGTCATCACGGCTACTTTAGCCGACACCGGCGCACAGAGCCCTGAACCGGCGCCGGAGCAGGCAACGGGCACCGCTGCGGGCACTGATCCGAAGCAGTCCGGGCCCCGCCCACACTTCTGCCTCACTCCCGCCTCACTCCCGCGCGGAATGTGCCGTTCGTCTCAAAAGCGGACCAAAACCCCGATGGGCGACGTCACCAGCGGGTGGCTGAATTGAATAAGCTGCGAGCGAAGCCTAGATTTAGGCTTGAGCTTACGAGTGCTCTCGCAGCAGGCGTTCCCCCCGCGTGGATCCCATGCCAGCGCCGCTGTGTTGCAGGGAGGTTTATTCAGTGCCGACAAAACCAGCTGGCACCTTGTACCGCGGCCGTGAAGGCATGTGGTCCTGGGTTGGACACCGCATAACTGGTGTAGTGATTTTTTTCTTCTTGTTGGTCCATGTACTGGACACCTCATTGGTGCGTGTATCCCCCGAGGCCTACACCGCCGTGATCGGTGCCTACAAGAACCCCCTGATGGCCCTGGGTGAAACGGGCCTCGTCGCAGCGATCGTCTTCCACGCCTTTAACGGCCTGCGGGTCATCGCCGTCGATTTCTGGAAGAAGGGCGCCAAGTACCAGCGCCAGATGCTATGGACGGTGCTCATCCTCTGGGCAGTCGTTATGGTTGGCTTCTCCATCCGCCACCTGTCCCTCGCCCTTGGAGGCCACTAGCCATGAGTGCAACGCAGATTCAGAGCCCGCGCAGCCCAAAGGTCGGCAGCAACCGGATTGCGCCGCAGTACCGCCGCAACGGCAGTTCAAAAGGCAACTTCGAAATGATCGCCTGGCTCTTTATGCGGCTTTCCGGCGTTGTCCTGGTTGTGCTGATCTTCGGCCACCTTTTTGTCAACCTGATGGTGGGCGAGGGAATCCACGCGATCGACTTCGGTTTTGTGGCCGGTAAATGGGCTGACCCGTTCTGGCAGATCTGGGACCTGGCGATGCTGTGGCTGGCCATGCTGCACGGCACCAACGGTGTGCGGACCATCATCAACGACTACGCCGAAAAGGACGCCACACGACTGTGGCTGAAGATCGTGCTGTACGCCGCCACCACCGCCATCATCATCCTGGGCACCCTGGTCATCTTCACCTTTGATCCGTGCCCTGTGGTCAACGGTGTCCAGCTGCCCGGCGGCTTCTGCCCGGCACCCTAACGGCGCGGCCCGAGCGGCAACCGACCCGTCCCTGCCCGGTGCAGGTACGGCAGGTCCACGAGATGTCACCGGCCCGGCTCCGCCGGACGGTGTTGTAAGCGAATTTTGAGAGAAAGAGCGTCTGGTATGCAGGTCCATAAGTACGACGTCGTCATCGTCGGTGCCGGTGGCGCCGGGATGCGCGCGGCGATCGAATCCGGTCAGCGCGCCCGAACAGCGGTACTGACCAAGCTGTACCCCACCCGCTCCCACACCGGTGCGGCGCAGGGCGGCATGTGCGCAGCCCTGGCGAACGTCGAGGAAGACAACTGGGAATGGCACACCTTTGACACGATCAAGGGCGGCGACTACCTGGTTGACCAGGACGCGGCCGAGGTGATGGCCAAAGAAGCAATCGACGCCGTCCTGGACCTGGAAAAGATGGGCCTGCCGTTCAACCGCACGCCCGAAGGCCGGATTGACCAGCGCCGTTTCGGCGGCCACACCCGCGATCACGGCAAGGCTCCGGTCCGCCGCGCCTGCTACGCCGCTGACCGCACCGGCCACATGATCCTGCAGACCCTGTACCAGAACTGCGTCAAGCACAACGTTGAGTTCTACAACGAGTACTACGTCCTTGACCTCCTGACCGTCGAGGAAGACGCTGTCCGCGAAGACGGCACGCCGTACAAGCAAAAGCGCGTTTCCGGCGTTGTGTCCTACGACCTTGCCTCCGGTGAACTGCATGTCTTCCAGGCCAAGTCGGTGGTTTTCGCCACGGGCGGCGCGGGCAAAGTCTTTAAAACCACCTCCAATGCCCACACCCTCACCGGTGACGGCATGGGCATTGCCTTCCGCAGCGGCATCCCGCTGGAGGACATGGAGTTCTTCCAGTTCCACCCGACAGGCCTCGCCGGCCTGGGCATCCTCCTCTCCGAGGCCGCCCGCGGCGAAGGAGCGATTCTGCGCAACTCCGAAGGTGAGCGCTTTATG
This sequence comes from Arthrobacter sp. AL05, assembly GCF_029960715.1. Lineage (NCBI taxonomy): Bacteria > Bacillati > Actinomycetota > Actinomycetes > Micrococcales > Micrococcaceae > Arthrobacter > Arthrobacter sp. AL05. The sequence goes on along the minus strand of NZ_JASBRC010000002.1, from coordinate 63,661 downwards.
GAGCGCTATGCCCCCACCATCAAAGACCTCGCACCCCGCGACATCGTGGCCCGCTCCATGGCCAACGAAGTCCGTGAGGGACGCGGTTGCGGCCCGAACAAGGACTACGTCCTGCTGGACCTGACGCACCTTGAGCCGGCACATATCGACGCCAAGCTGCCGGACATCACCGAGTTCGCCCGCACCTACCTCGGTGTCGAGCCGTACACGGAGCCGGTACCGGTCTTCCCGACGGCGCACTACGCCATGGGCGGCATTCCCACCAATATCAGCGCCGAAGTGCTCCAGGACAACAACACCGTTGTCCCGGGCCTTTACGCGGCCGGCGAGGTCGCCTGTGTCTCGGTGCACGGCTCCAACCGCCTGGGCACCAACTCGCTGCTGGACATCAACGTCTTCGGCAAGCGCGCCGGCATTGCCGCCGCCGAGTACGCCAAGACCGCCGATTTCGTTGATCTTCCCGGCGACCCGGAGGCCTACACACTGGACCTGCTCAACCACGTCCGCACCGCTGACGGCACTGAGAAGGTTGCTGCGATCCGCAAGGAACTGCAGGACACGATGGACGCCAACATGCAGGTGTTCCGCACCGCAGAGACCCTGAACCAGGTCCTGTCTGACATTGCGTCCTTCGAGGAGCGGTACCAGCGGATCAGTGTCCAGGACAAGGGCAAACGCTTTAACCTGGACCTCCTCGAAGCCGTGGAGTTGGGCTTCCTGCTGGAACTGGCCAAGGTTATGACCGTGGCGGCCCTGCACCGCGAGGAATCCCGCGGCGGCCACTTCCGCGAGGACTTCCCCGAGCGCGACGACGAAAAATTCATGAAACACTCCATGGCGTACAAGGATGAGCATGCTCCGGCGGATGGTTCCGCGGAGGCTATTGCGGGCATCCGTCTCTCCACCAAACCGGTGGTCTTTACGCGCTACGAGCCGATGGTGAGGAAGTACTAAGATGACCGCTGAACTCGCTGAGCCAGCTTCCAAGATCGAACTGCCCGCCCACATCGGCGGCGGCGGAGACATTCCGTCCTTCGACGTCCACCTGCGGGTGCGCCGCTACAACCCGGAGGTCTCCGACGAGTCCACCTGGGACGACTTCCACGTCACCATGTACGGCACGGACCGCGTCCTGGACGCCCTGCACAAGGTGAAGTGGGAAATCGACGGCAGCGTCTCCTTCCGCCGCTCCTGTGCACACGGTGTCTGCGGCTCCGATGCCATGCGCATCAACGGCCGCAACCGCCTTGCCTGCAAAACGCTGCTGAAGGACCTGGATACCTCCAAGCCCATCACCGTCGAGCCGATCAAGGGTCTTCCGGTGGAAAAGGACCTGATTGTGGACATGGAACCGTTCTTCCAGTCCTTCCGCGAGGTGATGCCGTTCCTGATCAACCGCGGCCATGAGCCCACCAAGGAACGCCTGCAGTCGGCCGAGGACCGCGAGCGGTTCGATGACACGACCAAGTGCATCCTCTGCGCCGCGTGCACCTCGTCCTGCCCGGTTTTCTGGACCGACGGCCAGTACTTCGGCCCGGCAGCGATCGTCAATGCGCACCGCTTCATCTTCGATTCCCGGGATGACGCAGGCGACATGCGCCTGGAGATCCTCAACGACAAGGAAGGTGTGTGGCGTTGCCGCACCACCTTCAACTGCACCGAGGCATGCCCGCGCGGCATCCAGGTCACGCAGGCAATCGCCGAGGTCAAGCAGGCAATCCTGTCCCGCAAGATCTAGCAACCGCTTCACAGCACAAACGACGACGGCGCCTCCCACCTTTGCGGTTGGGGGCGCCGTCGTCGTCGTCCCACCATCGAAAGGTTCCCGTGTCCCGCTCCGAAAAGGTCTCCTTCCAAGGTTCCACCGGGGAAACCCTCTCCGGCATCATTGATGTCCCCGACGGCGCGGTGAAAGGCTGGGGTGTGTTCTCGCACGGCTTTACGCTGGGCAAGGACAGCCCCTCGGCGTCGAGGATGTGCAAGGAGCTGGCGGACAACGGGGTGGGCATGCTCCGCTTCGACAACCTGGGCCTGGGCGAATCCGCAGGCTTATGGTCGGAGGGATCCTTTAGCCACAAGGTGGCGGACACCGTCAAGGCGGCCGAGTTTATGCGCCTGGCGGGCCGTCCGGTGTCGCTGCTGGTGGGTCATTCCTTTGGCGGGGCCGCTGTGCTGGCGGCCGCGCGGGAGATCCCGGAACTCGACGCCGTTGCCACAGTGGGCGCCCCGTTCTCGCCCAAGCATGTGGCACACGTCTTTGACTCGGCGCTGGACCGGATCCTCAACGAGGGCAGTGCCGAAGTGGACCTGGGCGGCAAACGGGTGGAGATCCGGCGGCATTTTGTGGAGGACCTGGAACAGGCGGACCTGACGGACTGCATCCGGCAGCTGCACAAACCGCTGATGGTGCTGCACTCCCCCACCGACAACACCGTGGGCATCGAAAACGCAAGCACCATCTTCCAGACGGCCCGCCACCCGCGCAGCTTCGTGTCGCTGGAGGGAAGCGACCACCTCCTGACCGGCAAGGGCCAGGCGGCGCGGGCGGCGCGGATTATTTCAGCCTGGGCCGACCAGTACCTCGACGCCACCTCGTAGCCGGGACCGGGCGGCGGGTTTCCCCGGGGTCCACGGGCGTCTTGCCCGGCTGGACCCGGCGGGCGCCCCACCCGGTCCTGGTGCTGGCCGGCTGCAGCTTGAGGTCCTTCTCCCGGACCGACACCCATGCGGCGCTGACAACGTACACCTGGCTGACCAGGTTGAACCAGATGAGCAGGCCGATGATGATGGCGAAGGGCGCCAGGATGGGGTTCTTTCCCGCGCTGGCCAGTAGCTGGGTGCTGAAGATCTGCAGCACTGTGGTGCCGGCCGCTGCGATGAGGGTCCCTTCCAGCAGTGAGCGCCGGGCCGCTTTAAGCCCCGCGGCCAGCCGGAACATAATCAAGGCGGTGCCCCAACCCAGCAGCAGCGGCACCACAATCGTTACGGACGTTGTCAGCGGCCAGGCGATCAGCGGATCGAGGCTCAGCTGCTCGGCCACCCAGTCGGCAGCGGTGCCGAAAACCAGCGAGGCCGCCGAGCTGATCACAAGGGCCACTCCGAGCAGCAGCAGGATGCCCGCGTCGCGCAGTATTTGCAGGACCGGGTTGATAGTGCGGGGACCCCATCCCATCATGCCGCGCACGCCGTCGCGAATGCCGCTGATCCAGCCCAGGGCGGTGAAAACGGTCACCCCGGCGGCGATCACAGCAGTCCAGCCGAGGCCGGAGGGGTTCAGCAGTTTCTTGGGATCCACCAGGCCCTCGCCGCCGTCGACCTGCAGCAGGCCCGGTGCGGCTGTGGCCACACTCTTGATGATTTGGTCCAGCAGCGCGGGCTGTCCGCTTAGGAACAGGCCCGCGAGGGAGAAGCCGGTGGCCAGCAGACCGGTGATGGAGAAGAACATCCGGAACCCGATGCCGGCGCTCATCAGCGGCCCGTGCTGGCGGTTGTAGTGCTGGAACGCACGCAGCGGGCGAAGGGTGTTGAGCCGGGCGATCAGCCACGGCAGCATTGCCAGCAGCGCCGCCGTCCCGCCGCCGGAGCGCCGCGCCTTGCCCCACTCGAGCCTCTTGCGGATGACTTCCAGCCGTAGCCCGGCCAGATCGGTCGGTAGGGGTGGTTCAGCGGGCGTCTGGGGCCCCGTCCTCGCCTCGGTCGATGTCGAATTCGGTCCCAAAGTCCAGTTCTTCCCGTAGCTGCCAGATACCGTTCTGGTCGTGTTCGTAGAGTCCCATGCTAGCGACCGGGAACGTCGCCCGGTAATCCTTGAGCGCCGTTTCGGCCTCATCAAGGCTTTCCGGCGCGACGTCATGGGCCACAGTAACGTGCGGGTGGTACTCGAATGGCAGCTCCCGCTCCAACGGACCTGCCTGAAGCCGCTCGTGCAGGCTCACGCAATCGCCGAATCCATCCTCGACGTTCAGGAAGACCACCGGGGACACCGGCCGGAAGGAGCCCGTCCCGGCGATGGTCACGTGGAAGGGCTCCTGCCTGCTCGCGATGGCCCGGACATGGTTCCGGGTCGCGTCCCAGTCCCGGGTCGTGGTGGTCGTCACCAGCGTGATGTGGGCCGGGATGACACCCGCCATGGGGTCACCGAAGGACGCCCGCCAGCGCTGAAGTTCCTCGGCGATAGCCTCCGGAAACCCCAGGATCACACCGATACTGATGCCCTCGCCGCGGTGTCCATTGCCCTCGGCGTCCTGGCTCCCGGAACCCGTGCCGCTGCCGGCACGCGCCGTGGCACGTGCCGGCTCGTTGGCGGTGACTCTGCTGACGGAGGACATTGCGCTAGCGGACTCCCTGGGCTCCGGCGTAGGGCAGGAACCCCACCTTGGCGTACACGTCGCGCAGGGTGACCGAGGCAATCTCTCGGGCCTTGTCGGCGCCGAGTGCCAGCAGCCGGTCCAGCTCCGCGGGGTCATCCAGCAATTCGTTCGCCCGGTCCCGGATGGGGGTGAGTCGATCTGCCACCACCTCGGCGAGGTCGACCTTCAGGTGGCCGTACATTTTGCCCTGGTACGCAGCGACAAGGGCATCCACACTTTGCCCGGTGATCGCCGAGTAGATGGTCAGGAGGTTCGAAACCCCGGGCTTGGCCTCGCGGTCGAACCGGATCTCCGTCTCCGCGTCCGTGACCGCGGATTTGATCCGCTTGGCGATGACCTTGGGCTCATCCAGCAGGTTGATTAGCCCGGCTGGTGATTCGGCCGACTTGGACATCTTGGCTGTGGGGTTTTGCAGGTCGTAGATTTTCGCCGATTCCTTCTGGATGAAGGGCGCCGGAACGTTGAAGGTCTCGCCGAAGCGGGAATTGAAGCGCTGGGCCAGGTCGCGGCTGAGTTCCACGTGCTGCCGCTGGTCTTCTCCTACCGGCACACCGTGCGGCTGGTAGAGGAGGATATCCGCGGCCTGCAGGACCGGGTAGGTGAACAGGCCGACGCTGGCCTGGTCCGAGCCGTGCCGTGAGGCCTTGTCCTTGAACTGGGTCATCCGGGAGGCCTCGCCGAAGCCGGTGATGCAGTTCAGCACCCAGGCCAGCTGGGCGTGCTCGGGTACCTGGGACTGGACGAAGAGCGTGCACTTGTCCACGTCCACGCCGCCGGCGATGTACTGCGCGGCCGTGACCCGGGTGCGGTGGGCCAGCTCGGCAGGGTCCTGCGGAACCGTGATTGCGTGCAGGTCCGGGATGAAGAAGATAGCGTCGAACTCATCCTGCATCCGGACCCAATTCACCAGGGCGCCGAGGTAATTGCCCAGGTGCAGGGAATCTGCCGAAGGCTGCATGCCGGAGAGGATGCGCTGCCGGACCCCGGTAGTGGGGGCGGCGGAGGCAGGGGCGGCGGTTTCGGTGGCAGCATCGTCGACCGGGGTCACAGTGGAGGGAGAAGTCATTCGTGGGGCCTTAAGACTAGAGCCGGTAGTCCACTACCAGCGGGGCGTGGTCGGAGAAGCGGGTGTCCCAGGACGGTGCACGGTCAACAACGGCTGAGACTGCGGCCGCCGCGAGAGCGGGCGTGGCCATGTGGTAGTCAATGCGCCAGCCGGTGTTGTTGTCGAAGGCCTGTCCCCGTTGCGACCACCAAGTGTAGGGGCCGTCGACGTTGCCCGCCAGGCCCCTGTGGACATCCTTCCAGCCGATGTCCGCGCCAAAGAACCGGTCGAAGTACGCCCGTTCCTCCGGCAGGAAGCCGGCACGTTTGACGTTGCCCTTCCAGTTTCGAATGTCCAGTTGCGTGTGGCCGACGTTGAGGTCGCCCACCACGAGGGCGTGGTCGCTGTGTTTGCCCAGCTCGGGAAGCCGGTTGAGCATCACGTCAAGGAACCGGAACTTGTCGTCCTGCTTTGGGGTCCCGGCCTCGCCGGAGTGCACGTAGGCGCTGACGACTGTCAGCTGCGAGGCTTCGCCAGCGGCGTTGCGGACCGCAAAGTCGGCTTCGACCCAGCGGCCGGCGGTGGCGAAGTAGTCGTCCCCAATGCCCACCCGGGTCTGCAGGGGTTCGGTCCGGGCGGCTATGGCGACGCCGGCGCGGCCCTTGGCTTCGGCTTCCGCGTGCAGGATGAACCATCCCTCGCCGAGCAGCTGACGGACGATCGCGTCCGGCGCGCGGACTTCCTGCAGGCAGAGAATGTCCACTTCGCGGGGCTCAAGCCATTCCGCCATGCCATTCCTATACGCGGCACGGAGGCCATTGACGTTGACCGATGCGATGCGAAGGTTGTCCTTCTTCAATGCCGAACTCACCCGATCCACTCTAGTCGACAATGGTTCCGGCGACAGGTTCGTCGGTGCCGGCGGACTTGATCATGTCCCGGGCGTTGGTGGCAGTGATCTCGATGGTCTCCAGCGCCCGGCGGATCGTGTCCTGATCCGCGGCGGCGCCCTTCTCCCGTTCCTGCTCGACGACGCGGACCTGGACCTGGACGATCTTGAACGAGTGGTCGAGTTTCAGGTCCCGGACTTCATCGGCATCGCGGCGGACCTCGACGCGCCGGGTGCTGCCATGGTCAACACTGCCCGACGACGGCGCGCGGCCGGCCGCGGCGTTGAAGGCGTTCTGCGCTTCAGTGATCTTGGCTCCGGCCTTCTTGGCGGCCTTCTGGATACTGAAGACCACAAAGGAAGCCAGGGCGAGCCAGAAGCCGGCGATGATCGCCACAAGCCAGCCGACGACGTCGTTCTGGTTCGCGGCAAAGATGACCGCGACGACAAAGGCGATGATAAAGACCATCATCCCGGGTCCGCTGATGCGGAGCATGGAGAACTTGGTGCTGTTCGCGGACGGCTTGGAAGACGCGGGGTTGCCCAGAGATTGCATGAGCCTATTATCGCAAATCCCCGCACCGCCCCGGGCCGCTTCCACCCGGGGCGAACGCTCCGGCCCTACTTGAGGAACAGCCGGCGCAGCCGGCCGGTGGTCAGCAGCAGGCCGCAGGCGATCATCACGAGGTAGTAGCCGATGTGCACAGCTGTTGCCGGGGTGAAGGCTCCCACACTGATTTGCCGGAGCAGTTCCACGCCGTGCCACAGCGGCATCGCCTGGATGAGCCACTGGATGCACTGCGGGTAGACGCTGAGCGGGTAGAAGGTGGCGCTGAACAGGAACATCGGCAACATAACGAAGTTGATCCAGTCCATCTGCTGGAACGTCTTCATAAAGCTCGTGATGCCCATCCCGAAGCTCGCGAAACCGAACGCGATCAACACGGCGGCCGGGATCATAAGGACGGCCCACGGCGTGGTGATCAGCCCCATAAGGCCCATAACTGCGGTGAACCCGGTGGCGTACATCAGGCCGCGCAGCAGGGCCAGGAAGACCTCCCCCATGGCGACGTCCAGCGGGCCCAGGGAGGTGTAAAGCATGCCCTGGTACAGCTTGGCGAAGTTCATCTTAAAGAAGACATTCCAGGTCGAGTCGTAGACGGCCCCGTTCATGGCGGACACGGCCAGCAGGGCCGGCGCGATGTAGGCGGCATAGGAAATCTCCCCGCCGCCCGGGCCCTGCACCGGGCCCACAATGGCGCCCAGGCCCACGCCCATGGCAATCAGGTACAGCACGGGCTCGAAGAAGCCGGAGAGCATGACCATCCAGTTGCTGCTCTTAGTGGCCATCAGCCCGCGGGCGACGACGGCGCGCACGTTCCGGGAGTAGAGCGGCCCGAACTTCCGGTTGCGTGCGGCCTCGGTGGCGCTGTGGCTGGTGGTGACGGCGCTCATCCGGCCATCCTCCTGATGAACCGGCGTTTGGTCAGGACCCAGCCGAGCACCGTGAGGGCCAGCAGGAAAACGACGTGCGCGATGGTCAGCAACGGGGCCTCCGGGTAGCCGTAGCTGAAGACCCGGCCAAGTTCGGTGCCGTGCCAGATCGGTGAGATCCAGCCGATCCAGCGCACGGCGAGGGGCAGCGAGTCCAGCGGGAAGAAGGTGCCCGAAAACAGGAACAGCGGCATCACGATAAACCGCATGACCATGGCGAACTGGCCTTTGTCCTGCTTGATCGAAGCCGCGTAGGCCATCAGCGGCAATCCAAAAGCCAAACCCGCGAGGGTGGCTACCAGGATCGAGACCCAGCCCCAGCCGCTCGGCGACGCCCCGAACAGCGCAATGACGGCGAAGTAGATCGCGGACTGCAGCACGAAACGCACAGTGACGGCGATGATCTGTCCGAGGGCAATCTGCTCCGGCGTCAACGGCGACGCGTGCGGCCCGTAGAAGACGCGGCGCCACTTGAAACCGTCCATGATCGGGAAGGTCAATTCGCTGGCGGCCGTCATGACCGCGGCCGAGACCAGCAGGGCCGGAGCAATGAAGACCAGGTAGCTGACGCCGCCGAAGGTTGCGGTGCTGCTGGTGTCTACGAGGCTTGCGAGCCCTACGCCCATGGCGAAGAGGTAGGCGACTGGCTGCCCGACGCCGTACATAACGATGGTCCAGCCGTAGCTCTTCATCACCCGGAGGACGTGCTCGGCGAAGTAGAGCGAGCCCCAGCGCCGGGCGCGGGCGGCCGAGACCTCCGGCGAATGGGCGCGCAGTGCGGGAGCCGGCGTCGTCACCGACCTACTCAACGAGGCTCCTGCCGGTCAGCCGCAGGAAAACGTCTTCGAGCGAGGACCGGCGCACCAGCGACGTCACCGGCCGCAACCCGCGGGCGGAGACATCTTCGAGGGCGGCCTCGCCGTCGTGGGCGTAGATGAGGACACGGTCCGGCAGGGTTTCGAGCCGTTCGCCGATGCCTTCGAGTTCGGCACCGATGGTGGCGTTGCGTTCCGAGCCGAAGCGCAATTCCAGGACTTCACGGGTGGAGTATTCGCGGATCAGGCTGGCGGGCGAACCCTCGGCCATGATCCTGCCCTTGTCCACCACGATCAGGCGGTCGCAGAGCTGCTCGGCCTCGTCCATGTAGTGCGTGGTGAGGATCAGGGTGACACCCTGCTCCTTGAGCCGGAACAGCCGGTCCCAGAGGATGTGCCGCGCCTGCGGGTCCAGCCCGGTGGTGGGTTCATCCAGGAGCAGGATCCGGGGTTCGTTGATTAGGGAGCGTGCGATCGTCAGCCGGCGCTTCATGCCGCCGGAGAGCGCGTCCACCTTGGACTTGGCCTTGTCGGTGAGCTGGGCGAACTCCAGCAGTTCATCGGCCTTGGGCTTGAGGTAGCTCATCGGCAGGCCGAAGTAGCGGCCGTAGACCAGGAGGTTGTCCCGGACCTTGAGTTCCTCGTCGAGGTTGTCCTGCTGCGGGACGACGCCCAGGTGGGCACGCACCTCCGGACCGTTCTGGTCCGGGTCCAGGCCCATGATGCTCAGGCTCCCGGAGGTCCGCCGGGACACCCCGCCGATCATCTTCATGGTGGTGGACTTGCCCGCGCCGTTGGGGCCGAGCAGGCCAAACGCCTCGCCGGCGGGGACGGCGAAGGAGATACCGTCGACGGCGACGACATCGCCGTAGCGCTTCGTCAGGTTCTCGGCAGTGATCACATACTGCGGGGCGGATTCGGCGGGGCGGCTCAATGGTGCGTCCTGTTGAGAGGCTTCCTTGGCTGAGGATTCTTTTGAGACTAGTTCAGGCACCCAAATCACGGTAGTGGAAACCGCCGAACTATGAAAGAGTCTTTTCGTAAAAAAGTCCATCCATTTGCCGAAACCCAACTGACTCGCAGTTCAGGCCGTTTTGAGCGCCCAAAACGGCCTGATCTGCGAGTCAGTTGGGTGGGATGCGGTTCAGTTGACGGCGTCCCCGAGGGTTAGCCGTGCAGCCGGCGTTCCGCGGTTTCCACCACGTTGGCCAGCAGCATGGCTCGGGTCATCGGGCCCACTCCCCCGGGGTTCGGGGACAGCCAAGCAGCGACGTCGGCAGCTGCGGGGTCCACGTCTCCGGTGACGACGGCCTTCCCGGAGCCGTCGTCGACGCGGCTCACGCCGACGTCGAGCACGATGGCGCCCGGCTTGAGGTCCGCCGCCTTGATCATGTGCGGCTGGCCAGCCGCGGCAATCACAACGTCGGCCCGGCGGAGTTCGGCGGGCAGGTCCACCGTGCCGGTGTGGGCCAGGATGACAGTGGCGTTGACGTCCTTCCGGGTGAGCAGCAGCCCCACCGGGCGGCCGATCGTGACGCCGCGGCCAACCACGAGCACGCGCTTGCCGTTGAGGCTGATGCCGTGCCGGGTGAGCAGCTCCACGCAACCCTTGGGCGTGCACGGCAGCGGGGACTTCATCGGCCCGCTGACGTTGGCCACGAGCCGGCCGAGGTTCATCGGGTGCAGGCCGTCGGCGTCCTTGTCCGGATCCATGGCCTCCAGGATGACGTCCTGGTCGATGTGCTTGGGCAGCGGGAGCTGGATGATGTAGCCGGTGCACTCCGGGTTTCCGTTGAGCTCCCGGACCACGGCCAGGAGCTCTTCCTGAGTGGTTTCCGCCGGCAGGTCACGCCGGATGGACGTGATGCCCACCTCGGCACAGTCCTTGTGCTTGCCGCCGACGTACCAGGTGCTGCCCGGGTCGGAGCCCACGAGGATGGTGCCCAGGCCCGGCACGATGCCCCGGGTCTTGAGCGCGGCCACGCGTTCGGTCAGTTCGGCCTTGATGATGGCGGCGGTGGCTTTGCCGTCCAGGATCTGCGCCCGTTCAGCCGTTTGTGCAGTCTCTGCAGAAGTCATGGCCTACCACTGCTCGTGCTGCGGGTACAGCGGGAAGTCGGCGGCGAGCTTGTCCACGCGGGACTGGAGCGCCTCGATGTCGGCGGCGGAGCCGGACTTCAGCGCGGTGGCGATGATCTCGGCGACCTCCGTGAACTCCTCGGCGCCGAAGCCGCGGGTGGCCAGGGCCGGGGTGCCGATGCGCAGGCCCGAGGTGACCATTGGCGGGCGGGGGTCGAACGGCACGGCGTTGCGGTTGACCGTGATGCCGACCGAGTGCAGGAGGTCCTCCGCCTGCTGGCCGTCGAGCTGGGAGTTCCGCAGGTCCACCAGGACCAGGTGCACGTCGGTGCCCCCGGTGAGGACGGAGACGCCGGCGTCGGACACATCGGCCTGGTTCAGGCGGTCGGCGATGATCCGGGCGCCTTCCAGGACGCGCTGCTGGCGCTCCTTGAATTCCTCCGTGCCGGCGATCTTGAACGCAACGGCCTTGGCGGCGATGACGTGCATAAGCGGTCCGCCCTGCTGGCCCGGGAAGACGTTGGAGTTGATTTTTTTGGCCCACTCCTTTTTGGCCAGGATCACGCCGGAGCGGGGGCCGGCGAGGGTCTTGTGCACGGTGGAGGTGACGACGTCGGAGTGCGGGACCGGGCTGGGGTGCAGGCCGGCGGCCACGAGGCCGGCGAAGTGCGCCATGTCGGTCCAGAGCAGCGCGCCGACCTCATCGGCGATCGAGCGGAAGGCCGCGAAGTCCAGCTGGCGCGGGTAAGCGGACCAGCCGGCGATGATGACCTGGGGTTTCTCCGCGATCGCCTGCTCGCGGAGTTTGTCCATGTCGATCCGGAAGCTCTCTTCCTCGACTTGGTAGGCGGCAACCTCGTAGAGCTTGCCGGAGAAGTTGAGTTTCATGCCGTGGGTCAGGTGGCCGCCGTGGGCCAGTGACAGGCCGAGGATCTTTTGCCCCGGGGTGATCATCGCGGAGAGCGCCGCGGCGTTGGCCTGGGCGCCGGAGTGCGGTTGGACGTTGGCGTATTCGGCGCCGAAAAGTTCCTTGACGCGGTCGATCGCGAGCTGCTCGGCGATATCGACGTATTCGCAGCCGCCGTAGTAGCGGCGCCCGGGATAGCCCTCGGCGTACTTGTTGGTCAGGACTGAGCCCTGGGCTTCCATCACAGCGCGCGGGGCGAAGTTCTCGGAGGCAATCATTTCCAGGGTGCCGCGCTGGCGGCCCAGCTCCTGGGCGAGGACTGCGGCGATTTCAGGGTCAAGTTCGGCAAGTGGCTGGTTGCTCACGGCGGACGACAGGCTAAGGGAGGTGGTCACGGGGAACTCCTGGCTAGGCAACGGGAACTGCTTAAAGGTCAGGTTACCGGCTGGTCCGCGACGGCGCCCCTTGATGACGGCCTCCGCGGACGGGGACGTAAAAAAGGTACCGGCACCCCCAAGCGGGTGCCGACGCGGGCCGGCAGCAAGGCGCTGCCAACCGGAAAACATAACCCTCGGCCCAGGCGTACGATCCGTGGTCTTCGTCAGTGCCGCTCCCTGGTGGTTAGCCACCCAACGCCAGTTGCGACGGTTCCAGAGTACCCCAGGGCCGCGGCCCGGGCCCAGCCCGCGAGCGAGCGCGGGTAGGCTTGACTTCCGTGACTGACGACCAGCTGACCACTTCGTATATCCTGACTCTCTCCTGCCCGGACCGCCCCGGAATCGTGCACGCCGTCGCAGGCGCCCTGCTCGTTGCGGGCTGCAATATTACCGACTCGCAGCAGTACGGCAGCCAAAGCACTGGCACGTTTTTTATGCGCGTCGAGGCCACGACGGCGGTCTCCCAGCCGGAACTTTACGCGGCGCTGGAGCCGGTTGCCCAGGCGTTCGAGATGCAGTGGAGACTCAACCCGGCCGGCCGCAAGATCCGGACCCTGCTGATGGCCAGTACCTCAGCACACTGCCTCAACGATCTGCTGTTCCTGCAGCGCTCCGGCACCCTGCCCATCGAGATCCCGGCCATCGTGTCCAACCACAGCGACCTCGCCGGCCTCGCAGAGTTCTACGGCATCCCCTTCCACCACATCCCCGTCACACCCGAGACCAAGGTCCAGGCCGAGGATGAGCTCAGGACGCTGATGGCCCAGCACAACATCGAACTGACGGTCCTGGCCCGGTACATGCAGATCATCTCCGACGAACTGTGCCAGCAGCTGACCGGCAAGGCCATCAACATCCACCATTCGTTCCTGCCCTCCTTCAAGGGCGCCAAGCCCTACCACCAGGCGCACGCCCGCGGCGTGAAGCTCATCGGCGCCACAGCCCACTACGTGACGGCAGCCCTGGACGAGGGCCCGATCATCGAGCAGGAAGTCATCCGGGTGGACCACCGGGGTACCGCCGGGCAGTTTGTCCAGATGGGCCGGGACGTGGAGGGCCGCACCCTGGCCCAGGCGGTGCAGTGGCATGCCGAACACCGGGTCCTGTTGGACGGGAACCGGACGGTTGTTTTCAGCTGATCCCGGACATTGAATAGGGGTATGGTATTTTCCCCGCAAGACCCACTGACCGAGTTCCTGGCCCTGCTCAAGGCCGAAAGCCGCGACGGGGTGCTGGGCCTTGACTGCGGACGGGGCGCGGACGGCCTGCGTTTTGTCCAGTCCGGCATTCATTTCACCGGCGTGGACCGGTCCGAGGAGAACATCCATGCGGCCCGGGCCCACGGGCTGGAGGCTTCGGTCGCAGGGGCCGGCGCACTGCCCTTTGCCGACTCGGCGTTCCCGTCGGTGTGGGCGGTCGAGGCCCTGGCGGGCCTGCCCCCGGCGGAATGGGACGACGTCGTGAACGAACTGGGCCGCGTTGCGGCACCCGGGGCGCCAATCGCCGTCGTACGCCCCGGCGAAGGCGTAACAGTCCTCCGCTCCCCCGCCTGACCCAACTGACTCGCAGCAGGGGTCGTTTTGGGCGCTCAAAACGACCCCTGCTGCGAGTCAGTTGGGGAGGCCCGTGTCCTAGGCTGGAGGCATGGCTCCCATTTACGCTTTCGCCGGGGACACCCCGGCTGTCCATAACTCCGTTTTCATCGCGCCGAGCGCCTCAGTGATCGGCAAAGCGACCCTCGCGGAAAACTCCAGCGCGTTTTATGGCGTATCCGTTCGGGCAGACACCGCCGCAATCAGCGTCGGCGCCGGCAGCAACCTGCAGGACAACGTGGTCCTGCACGCTGACCCGGGCTTCCCCTGCACCGTGGGCGCCCGGGTCAGCGTCGGGCACAGCGCCGTCGTCCATGGCTGCACGGTCGAGGACGACTGCCTGATCGGCATGAGCGCCACCATCCTCAACGGCGCCGTCATCGGGGCAGGGTCACTGGTCGCAGCCGGCGCGGTGGTGCTGGAAGGAACCATCATTCCGCCGCGTTCACTGGTCGCCGGGGTGCCGGCAAAGGTCCGCCGCGAACTCAGCGACGAGGAGTTCGCCGGCGTCCAGCAGAACGCGGCACACTACCGGGAGCTGGCCCGGGCGCACCTCGAAATGCACGGCTAAGGACCCTCATCCAGACGGCTCGGTCCAGGGAGCTCAGTCCAGGGAGATCGGGCCCAATTCCGCCAGCAGATCGCCCGGCCCCGGGTTGCCGGCGGCCGATGACCCGCCGAGGTGCCGGACGACTCCCCAGGCCGCGTTCAGCCCGGTGGTAACGGCGCCTTCGGCCCAGCCCGCAGTAAAGGACACGTCGTCCCCAGCCAGGAAGATGCCCCGCTGCTGCTCCGGGAGCTGATCCTGCTTAAAGTGGCTGAACAGCCTCTGCTGGTAGCGGTAGTGCCCCGGCAGGTTGGCTTTGAAGGCCCCCATGAAGTTGGGGTCCGCTTCCCAGGAGACTGTGATGGGCTGGCCCACGATGTGGCTGGCAATGTCCACGCCCGGGTAGATCTGCGCGAGCGAGTGCAGCATCAGTTCCGTCCTCTGGTCCGCGTCCAGGGCCAGCCATTTGAGCGCGTCGTCATTCCAGGTGTAGGAGAGCAGGATCACCGCAGGCTTCTCCGGCCCGTTGTCCAGCAGGTAGGTGGCCCGGTTCAGCCGGTCCGTAAGCGTCATGGACATCACTTCGCGGCCGGTGGCGGGATCAATGTCCTTCCAGAACGGCCTGTCGACCATCACAAAGGTCTTGGACGACTGCATGTAGTGCGAGCGCTCGATTGCAGTCCACAATTCTGCCGGGAACAAGGTTTCCTCGGTGTGGATCCGCGTCGACAGCAGCCACGACTGGCACGTGCTGATAACAGCGGGATAGGCGGCCTCCCGGCCCCACCGTTCCCGGATCCGGAAATCACTGTTGCCGTCCCGGGCGATCCTGTCCACGGCGCCCCTGGGGGCGCCTGCGTGCAGCGATGCCAGTGACGTCCCGTCGGGCCAGTGCACCATGCCCGACGGCGCATGCTCCCAGAGCGCGTCCGGGAGCCGTTGCGCTCCGCCGGCAATAAGCCGGTGCGCGTCGTCGGCATCGGTGTACACCACACGCAGGATCTCCAGGATGGAGTTGGGGAAGTCCGTGTCCCAGCCACCGGTGCCGAAGCCCACCTGGCCGAAGGCCTCGCGGTGCGCGAAGCCGGCCTTCTTGAACGATTCGCTGCCGGCGATGAATCCGTAAAAGGTCTGTTCGTCCAGCAGCGGCAGCAGCGCGTTCCACAGTTCCTTGATCCGGGCGGTGTCCCGGGCGCGGATGGCCTCCTGCATCTCGCTGAACTTGGCGCCGTCGTTGACGGCAGCTTTCCAGGCATCGGCGACTTCGCGGAAGAACGGCGGCAGGTCCGCGGGCGTGCTGGCGTAGTACTTTTTGCCCGCCAGCTCAATGACGGTGCTGGAGGTAACAGCGGCCAGCGGATTCGGGAACTCCTGGGTTTCCAGCCCGAGCATCTCCACATAGTGGTAGAAAGCCTTCCCCGAGACGGGAAAGCGCATCCCGCCCAGATCGGCCACGACGCCGGCGGCCGAGGGGAAGGTGGCCGTCCGCAGCCGCCCGCCGATCCTGTCCGCCTCGTAGATGACGGGCCGGAGGCCCAGTTTCATCAGCTCGTAGGCCGCCACCAGCCCGGAAAGGCCGGCGCCCACTACTGCCACTTCGGTCCCGTACAGCTCTTCCGGGATGGCGCCCAGTCCGTCCGGATGGGCCAGGTAATGGTCGTAGCTGAACGGGAAGTCAGGGTTCAGCATGGTGATGGGAGCCTGGACTCCGGAGTCCGGAGTTGTGGTTCCCGGGGCGGGCAGTTCTGTGGCGGTTGTCATAAGTGGCTGGCTTTCATCGGTTCGGGACGGAAGTGGTGTCGGCGGGGGCTGCGCCGGATAGTTCACGGTATTCCGCGGAGCTGAGTGCCGCCACCCGGGAGTTCCTGCGGCTGTAGCCGAAGTAGACGGCCAGCCCCACCAGCATCCAGAGCCCGAAGACCACCCAGGTCTCGGCGCCAAGGTTGAGCATCAGGTAGCCGCACATCGCGGCGCCCAGCAGGGGCGTCAGCGGAAACAGGGGAACGCGGAAACTCCTTTTGAGTTCCGGCCGGCTGCGCCGCAGGTAGATGACGGCGACGTTGACCAGGGCGAAAGCGAAAAGCGTGCCGATGCTGGTGGCGTCCGCCAGGGCGCCGAGCGGGACGAGGCCTGCCGTGAGGGCGACGACGACGCCGACAATCAGGGTCCCGGCGACCGGGGTGCCGGTTCGGGGCGAGACACGGCCGAAGATCCTGGGGACCATACCGTCCCTTGCCATCGCGAGCAGGATGCGGGTCTGACCGTAGAGTACCGTCAGCACGATGCTGGCGATGGCCAGCACGGCCCCGACGGCGAATACCAGCCCAACCCAGGGCTGGCCGGTGGTCTCCTCCAGGATTTTCACGAGGGCGGCTTCGGTGCCATCGAACCAGCCCCAGGGACGTGCGCCGATCGCTGCGACGGCGACGAGCACGTAGATGGTTGTAACAATCAGCATCGAAAGCAGGATGGCTCTGGGCAGATCGCGTTTGGGATTGCGGGCTTCCTCGCCGGCCGTGGAGGCCGCGTCGAAGCCGATGTAGGAGAAGAAGACCCGGGAGGCTGCCGCCGAGACGCCGGCAGCGCCCATCGGCATCAGCGGCTCGAAGTGTGCGCCGTTGAATGCCGTGAAGGCCACGGCGCAGAAGAAGACCAGGATGCCCACCTTGATAAGGACGATTGCCGTGTTGATCCCTGCGCTTTCCTTGGCGCCTCGGACCAGCAGCGCCATGGCGAGGACCACAATCAGGATCGCCGGCGCGTTCAGCACTCCGCCGTCGCCGGGAGGCTGCGAAAGAGCATCCGGCAGGGCCAGGCCAAAGACGGCGAGGGCTTCGTTGACGTACTGGCCGGCACCGACTGCGACGGCGGCCACGGAAACAGCGTATTCGAGCACCAGGCACCAGCCACAGATCCAGGCCATGCCTTCGCCCATGGTCGCGTAGGTGTACGAATAACTCGATCCTGCTGCGGGGACCATCCCGGCCATTTCGGCATAGGAGACGGCGGAGAGCAGCGCGGCGAGGCCGGCGATGGCGAAGGAGATCCAGATGGCCGGACCGGCCAGCGGGACGGATTCGCCCAGGATCACCAGGATGCCGGTTCCGAGGGTGGCGCCAACGCTGATCATCGTCAGTTGCAGCACACCGAAGCTGCGGACCAGCCGCGTGCCGCCGTGGCCGGTTTCCGCTTCGCTGACGAGCTGTCCGATCGGCTTGCGGCGGAGCAGCTGCGCCGCAAGCCCGGGCCGGCCTGTTGTGGCCGGCGGCCGTTCTCCCATAAGGGTTGGCACAGTCATCGTCGACGTCCGTTCTGCAGTAGTGGTAATTTCCCCGGCTCCAGCGTAAGCGTGTGAGCCAGCTCTCACGGATGTGCAAAATGACCTAGAGTATTCATTCATGAGACTTTATGCACTACCGTTCCAGATTCGGGGCGCCGATGGCAACCGTGACTGCTGACGGCTCCGAGCGCCTGGGTTTTGTCACCCTGGACCGGTTCCTGCAGCAGCTGCCGCCGGAGCTGGAAGTCCTTTATGACGGCGGCAACGGCTCGGAGCGGCTTCGCTGGGTGGAGCCGAGCGAGCTGGCGGACCCCACCCCGTATCTGCTCGACGGCGAGTTCCTGCTCACCGCCGGCCTTCCGTTCCTGGGCGGGGGCGGACGGGAGGATTTCGCGGACGCCTACGTGCAGCGGCTGGTTGCCGCCCGCGTCTGCGCGCTGGGCTTTGGCCTGGAACCCTATTTCGACACTGTCCCGGAAGCCGTGGTCCTGGCCTGCCGGCGGCACAACCTGACCCTTGTGGCCGTGCCGAAGACTGTTCCCTTCGCCGCGGTCGGACTGGAGTTCTCGCAGCTGCTGGAATCGGACAACGCCACCACGTTCCGGCAGCTCGCGGACACAAACAGGCAGCTGATGCGAGCGGTGCTCTCGGCGCGGCCGGAACACGAACTCCTGGCCGCGCTGGTGCAGCAGGTGCCCGTGTGGGCGGCGCTTGTGGGGTCCGACGGCCGGCTGCGCGCCCGCGGATCCGCCCGAGCGCCGGGAGCGGGCACCACACCGGCCGCGGACATGGCAACGCTGCAGCCCCTGCTGGCGCGGCTGCTCGCCGGCAGCGGCCCGCGTGTGGAGCTGGACTCATTCGGCACGGCCGGGTCTGAGCTGGTCTTCGGCTATCCCCTGCGCAGCACCCGGGACGCCAATCTGGGCGCGCTGGTGCTGGGCACCGGCGCGCCGCTGACTCCGGCCCAGAACAGCGTCGTCTCCACCGCCGTCGGGCTCCTGGAACTGCTGGTACGACAGCGCACCAGCGGTTCGCTGGCCCCGAGCCAGCTCGCGACGGCGCTGCTGCTGCACCCGGAAAGCCTGGCGACGGCAGGCACCCGCCAGCTCAACGGGCTCAAGGACCTCCTGGCGCAGAGCATTTCCTCCACCCGGTCCGGCCAGCTGCGTGTGGTTCTTGGCGTCCGGCCTGCCCCCGCGGCCCCGGACGGCCCGGCCGGCAGGGCCGGTCGTGCCGGCGACAGTCCCGTCCGGGAGCTGCTGGAGTGGCGCAGGATGTTCGATACAAAGCTCGTGGAGATCACCGACGACGGTTTTGCCGCCATTACCAGGCTGAAGGTCGACGACGGCGTGCTGGCCGGTGTGGAGCGGCTCGGCTGGCGCCTTGTGGTCGGGAGCGCGACCGAACTGTCCGGACTGTCAAACGCTTTCCGTCAGGCCTCGTCCCTGCGCGGCCGCGTCGAGGCCACCGGAACCAGCGTCCGGGTCGATGAGGTGACGTGGTCGGTGGAAGGGCTGCTCGGCAAGGAGGCGGGGACCCTCCTGGCCACCCGGCTGCTGGCCCCCGTACTGGCGCTGGAACCGGAGCGCCGGGACAACCTGATTGGGATCCTCCGCGCGTGGCTTGGCGCGAACGGCAGCTGGGATGCCACCGCGAAGTCGACGGGCCTGCACCGCAACAGCGTCCGGCGGCAGATCGGCATCCTCGCCGAGCTCCTGGACCTCGACCTCAACGCCGCCCAAGCCCGGGCGGAGCTCTGGTTTGCCTTGCAGTACGTTCACGATCCCGCCGGCATGATGGCGGCTGACTCCCCCGATCCTGGCGTCACCTAGCGCCCGGTCCGGGTCAGCTGCCCCAGGAGCGGTAGGTCTGCGGGCGGCGGTCACCGAGATAGTCGACGCTGTGCCCGGCCCTGCCCGGCGCGGGCAGTTCCGCGAACAGCAACTGGGCCGCGGTTCCGGCCGACGCCAGCAGCGAGCCATCCGGTGCCGCAATAACACTGCCGCCCAGGAAGTCGCAGCCGTCCTCGGTTCCGGAGTGGTTGGCGTAGGCCACCGTCACGTGGTTTTCCAGTGCCCGCGCCCTGACCAGCAGCTGCGGCACCGACTCGAACCCGGCAGCGAGGGCCGTCGGCACCAGCAGCAGTTCAGCGCCGGCGGCGGCGGCTGCGCGGACGGCCTCCGGAAATTCAACGTCGTAGCAAATCACCATCGAGATCTTCAAGCCGCGGAAATCCACCACCCGGGGACGTGCCCGGGCCGGGACAAATGCCTGGTTCTCCGCCGGGCCGAAGAGGTGCACCTTGGCGTAACTCAGGAGCTCCTCGCCGTTCTCATCGACGAGGGTGGAGGTAATCTGCCATTCCCCTGCCGCCGTGACCGCGGGAAGACTGAAAACCAGCGCAATGCTGTGGTTGCGGGCGATCCCTGCGAGGGCGTTCCGGATGGCCGGCAGCGCAGCAGGGTCGAACTCCGCCCGCAGCCGGAGGGGCGCATACCCCACCGGGAAAAGCTCGGGCGTAAGCAGCAGCCCGGCGCCGGCCGCAGCAGCCGCGCCGGCAGCCGCATCCACCGCAGCGCAATTCGCTTCTACGTCCAGCACGGCAGCATTCGCCTGCATCAGGGCCAGTAGCACCATTACCACCTCAGCGTCCGGGGCCCGCCCTCTGCGGCGGACTCTCGCATTCCCAGCGTAGCGACGCGGCGCCCCTGCCGCCCTGGTGCATTTCGGCCCGGAGGGTGCAGCAGTGGGGCGGAATGCCCCCTCCCTCGCCCCCGGCCCAGGGCACCGGCACTGCGCGGGGCCGGTGGTCAGCCGTTCGCCCCGGCCTCCAAGCTGCCATGCGTTAACTTCTTGACTACAAGATGCAAATACGGCACGCTTCATTTTATGCCACCACCAACTCGCTCAACGAGGAGCCGAACCAAAAACCCGGGATCACAATCCGCGCTCCGGCATTTGAACCAGCAGCGGATCATTGAATGCCTGCTCGCCGGCCCCTCCACCCAGGCCGAACTCGCGCGGCAAACCGGCCTGTCGACGGCCACGGTTTCAAATATTGTCAAGATCATGCAGGACGCCGGACTGGCCTCCACCGAACCGATCACCAGCTCGGGCCGGCGGGCCCTGAACGTCCGGCTCAACAGCAACGGCGCCGTCGCCGTTGGCATCGACTTCGGCCGCCGGCACCTGCGGGTGGTCCTGGCGTCCCTGAGCTACCACGTCATCGCCGAGGAATCGGTACTGCTGCCCTTGGGGCACCACGCCGAGGAGGGCATCAAAGCCGCCGTCGGACTCCTGGATCGGCTCCTGGCGGACAGCGGCGTGGAACGCAGCGCGGTGGTTGGCGCCGGCGTCGGCATCCCCGGCCCCATTGACCGCCGGACGGGGACTGTGGTGCAGGGTGCGATCCTGCCCGAATGGGTGGGGATCAACATCCTGCAGCGCCTCGAGGAAGCCTTGGATCTCCCGGTTTTTGTGGACAACGACGCCAACCTGGGAGCCTTGTCGGAAGTCACCTGGGGTCCGCACACGGGCATCAACAACCTGATGTTCCTCAAGATCGGCTCCGGCATCGGCGCGGGGCTGATCCTGAACGGGATGCCCTACTACGGCAACGTGGGAATCACCGGTGAAATCGGCCATGCGACCATCCATGAGCACGGGCTGGTCTGCCGCTGCGGGAACCGCGGCTGCCTGGAAACCATCGCCTCCACCACCACCATGATCGAGCTCCTGGGCCGCGGCGAGGACAAGCCGTTAACCCCGGAGGACATTGTCCGCAAGGCCCTCGCCCGGGACTCCGCGACCCTGCGGGTGGTGGACGACGCCGGCCTCGCCGCCGGCCGCGCCCTGGGCAACGTGGCCAATCTGATCAATCCCGAAGTGATCGTGGTGGGAGGCCCGCTGGCGGAACTCGGGGAACTGCTGCTGGACCCGATCCGCCGGGGCCTGGTCCGGCACGCGGTACCCGTGGTCGGCGAGACAACTGTCCTGACAATGTCCTCCCTGGGTGGCCGCGCGGAAGCCCTCGGTGCCACCGCGCTGGTCTTCCAGCACGCCGGAATCCGGCGGAATTGAGATTTTTGTTATCGGGCTGTTGCGTTAAAGACTTGACGACAACGCCTGTGATCCAGTTTACTTTTTCATCAGACGGCCCTGCGGTTTGCAGGGGCGGACAACGAAGTCATGCATTGGAGGCGTAAGGGCAGATGACGTCCCTCAACACGCACAGCGATCCGATAATCCTCGAGATGCGCTCCATCACCAAAGAGTTCCCCGGCGTTAAAGCATTGGCCGAGGTGACCCTGCTGGTGAAGGCGGGAGAAATCCACGCGATCTGCGGTGAAAACGGCGCCGGCAAGTCCACCCTGATGAAAGTACTCTCCGGCGTCTATCCGCACGGCACGTACACCGGGGACATCGTCTACCAGAGCGAAGTCCAGGAATTCAAGGACATCCGGGCCAGCGAGCAGGCCGGCATTGTGATCATCCACCAGGAACTCGCGCTGATCCCGGAGCTTTCCATCATGGAAAACATCTTCCTGGGCAACGAACCCACCAGGCGCGGGGTCATCAACTGGGATGAGGCCCGCAGCCGCTCCATCGAACTCCTGGCCCGGGTCGGCCTGCGCGAGGATCCGGACACACCGGTCAAGGAAATCGGCGTCGGCAAGCAGCAGCTCGTGGAAATCGCGAAGGCGCTCAACAAAAAAGTCAAGCTCCTCATCCTGGACGAGCCCACCGCGGCGCTGAACGAATCCGACTCCCAGCACCTGCTGGACCTGATCCTCGGCCTCAAGGGCCGCGGCATTACCTCGATCATCATTTCGCACAAGCTCAACGAGATCGAGCAGATCGCGGATTCCATTACGATCATCCGCGACGGCAAGTCGATCGAAACGCTGGACGTCAAGGCCGACGGCGTCGATGAAGACCGCATCATCAAGGGCATGGTGGGCCGGACCCTGGAATCCAGGTTCCCGGACCACGAGCCCAAGATCGGCCAGACCTTCTTCGAGGTGAAGAACTGGAATGTGGGGCACCCGCAGATCCAGGACCGACTCGTCTGCAAGAACTCCAACTTTTTTGTCCGCCGCGGTGAAATCGTTGGCTTCGCCGGTTTGATGGGTGCCGGCCGCACCGAACTGGCACGGTCCCTCTTCGGCCGCTCCTACGGTCGTTTTATCTCCGGCCAGGTGTACAAGGACGGCAAGGAACTGCACCTCAAGAACGTCAAGCAGGCCATCGACGCCGGTCTTGGCTACGTCACCGAGGACCGCAAGTCCCTGGGCCTGAACTTGCTCGATGACATCAAGGCCACCACGGTCTCCGCCGCACTTAAGAAGGTCAGCAAGCACAACATCGTCGATGCCGACCGGGAATTCAGCGTCGCCGAGCAGTACCGCAAGTCGCTGCGCACCAAGGCGCCCTCCGTGGAAGAAGGCGTCGCCAAGCTTTCCGGCGGCAACCAGCAAAAGGTTGTCCTGGCGAAGTGGATGTTTACCGACCCGGACCTGCTGATCCTGGACGAGCCCACCCGCGGGATCGACGTCGGTGCCAAGTACGAGATCTACGGCATCATTCAGCAGCTGGCCAACCAGGGGAAGGGCGTCATCGTCATCTCCTCGGAACTTCCCGAACTCCTGGGACTCTCCGACCGCATCTACACGATCTTTGAGGGCGCCATCACCGGTGTGCTCGACAAGGACGAAGCCAGCCAGGAAAGCCTCATGAAACTCATGACTTCCGCCCGCAAGACCGCCTGACACTCTGGACCATCCAGAACATTCCGGACCACAAGGACTGACACAATGAACGCGCTCAAGAAGCTCTTTGGCGGCAATACCCGCCAATTCGGCATGATCTTCGCCCTGGTTGCACTGATCGTCTTCTTCCAAATTTTCACCGAGGGACGCACGCTCACCCCGGGCAACGTCATCAACCTCTTCAACGGCAACTCCTACATCCTGATCCTCGCCATCGGGATGGTGCTGGTGATTATCGCCGGCCACATCGACCTCTCGGTGGGCTCGGTCGCGGCATTCGTGGGCGTCAGCGTGGCCCTCATGATCCGTGACTGGGGCATCCCCTGGTACCTCGGCGTCCTCTTCGGACTGCTGCTCGGTGCCCTGATCGGGGCCTGGCAGGGCTTCTGGACGGCCTACGTCGGGATCCCGGCCTTCATCGTCACGCTGGCCGGTATGCTGCTGTTCCGCGGCTTCAACCAGTTCGTCGGCAAGTCCAACACCATCCCGGTCCCCGCCGATTTCCAGTACATCGGTTCCGGTTACCTGCCCGAGTTCGGGCCCAACACCGGCTACAACAACCTGACCCTGCTGCTGGGACTTGCCGGTGTGGCCTTCGTGATCATCAGCGAGATCCGCTCCCGCCGCAAGGCCAAGGCCCTGGGCGCCGAGGTGCCCGAATCCTGGGTGACCGTCACCAAACTGGTCCTGATCTGCGGCGCCATCCTGTACGCCACGTACCTGTTCGCGACCGGCCGGCCCGGCACCTCGTTCCCGATCCCGGGGCTGATCCTTGCCGTCCTGGTCCTGATTTACGGCTTCATCTCGTCCAAGACAATCATCGGCCGCCATGTCTACGCCGTCGGCGGCAACCGCCATGCGGCCGAGCTCTCCGGGGTGCAGTCCAAGAAGGTCAACTTCCTGGTGATGATGAACATGTCCGTCCTGGCAGGACTCGCCGGCATGATCTTCGTTGGCCGCTCCACCGCTTCCGGCCCGTTCGACGGCGTCGGCTGGGAACTTGACGCCATCGCGGCCGTCTTCATCGGCGGCGCGGCCGTCACCGGCGGCGTCGGCACCGTGATCGGCTCGATCGTCGGCGGCCTGGTGATGGCGGTGCTGAACAACGGCCTGCAGCTGCTCGGTGTCGGCGCGGACCTCACCCAGATCATCAAGGGCCTCGTGCTCCTGATCGCCGTCGCCTTCGACGTCTACAACAAGACGCAGGGCAAAAAATCGCTCATCGGAATGATGATGAAAAACTTCGGCCGCAACAACGAGATCAAACCCGACGAGACCACCTCCACCAAAGAGGTCATCGCCAAGGGCGCCTAGTTCTCCCCCTGATCCGCTCCACCACGATTCTCCGCACCCCATCTAAAGAAAGAGAACCAAGCAATGCAACTGATTGGTAAAGCAGGAAAGGCAGCGGCTATCGCCGCTATCGCAGCACTGGCGCTGACGGCCTGCGGCCGCACGGATACCGCCACTACCGGCGGAACCTCCGGGGCAGCGGGCGGATTCCCGCAGGAATCCTCGATCGGCGTCGCACTCCCGCAGAAGACGTCCGAGAACTGGGTCCTGGCCGAGAAGCTGTTCAACGACGGCCTCAACGGCGCCGGCTTCAAGGCAGATGTGCAATTCGCCAACGGCGGCGTGTCCGAGCAGCAGAACCAGATCAGCGCCATGGTCACCAAGGGCGCCAAGGTCATCATCGTCGGCGCCATCGACGGTGCACAGCTGGGCACCCAGCTCAAGCAGGCCAAGGACGCCGGCGCTACGATCATCGCGTATGACCGGCTGCTGCTGAACACCGAGAACGTGGACTACTACGTGGCCTACGACAACTTCAAGGTCGGCGTACTTCAGGGCCAGGCCCTGCTGGACGGTATGAAGGCCAAGAAGCCCCAAGGCCCGTACAACATCGAACTGTTCGCCGGTTCCCCGGATGATGCCAATGCGAAGGTCTTCTTCGACGGCGCCATGAGCGTGCTCAAGCCGAAAATCGACGACGGCACCCTCAAGGTCCTTTCCGGCCAGACCTCGTTCGAACAGGCCGTAACCCAGGGCTGGAAGGCCGAGAACGCCCAGAAGCGGGCCGACACCCTGCTGACCGGCAGCTACGGCTCGGCAACCCTGGATGGTGTGCTCTCCCCCAACGACACGCTGGCCCGCGCAGTCCTGACCTCGGTCAAGGCCGCCGGCAAGCCGCTCCCGGTCATCACCGGCCAGGACTCGGAAGTTGAATCCGTCAAGTCCATCCTTGCCGGTGAGCAGTACTCCACCATCAACAAGGACACCCGCAAGCTCGTTGAGCACGCAATCACCATGGTCAAGGATCTCCAGGCCGGCAAAAAGCCTGAGGTCAATGACGACAAGTCCTACAACAACAAGGTCAAGGTAGTTCCCGCGTTCCTGCTGGAGCCGGTTATCGTGACCAAGGAAAACGTCAAGACTGCTTACACCGACGATCCGGTACTCGGGCCGCTGACGAAGTAGTTCATTCGTTGATCCAGCATTGAGCCCCGGCTCCGCCTGACGGCGGGCCGGGGCTTTTTGCTGCCCTCATGCCAGCGGCCGGCGGCGGGCTTCACAGCAGATCCATAGCTCCGGCGGGTGAACTGCACAGCAGCGAGTACCAGTGTGGTCTCATCCTCCGGCCGCTCGGGCCGGACTGAGTTTTCCTAGGAGTCACGTGAGCGTCGCTCAATGCCTCGGTAGGCACCGTGCTGACAATCAACCCCGCCGGTGGCCAGGGCTTCGAAGGCGGCGGCGAGCCGCTCACCGCTGAACAAGCCACGACCGCGGCCGCAGTGGCCAATGTAAGCACCGTCGTGGGCACCAAGGCACTCCGTTTGCGCAACGCCGAGGCGGCCGCCGCCCAAGGCGGGACAGGAGGCCCGGGCGGGCAAGGCGGCCCGGGCGGCCGGTCCGCCACGACCGTTACCACAAGCCTTAAGGCAGCCATCGACGCCGGGACCCTCGGCGCCCGCAACCAGGCCGCAACGGGCAGCAGTCCAGCAACGGCACCGGCGTTCTCCGTGCCCGTCACCGCCACCGGCATCGGAGCCGAAGTCGATACCGCCGGCAAGGCCCTTGCACTGACCGGCGGCACGGGCCTCGGCGATTATACGGCCGCCTCCACCGGCGCCCTCCTGGGAGCCACCCTGGCCGAGAAGAACGGCCTTACGGTCGGTTCCGCATTCACCATCAACAACCAGACGTTCACCGTGACTGGCCTGTTCGATGCCGGCACGGCCTTCGGCAATAACGCCCTCTACCTCACTCTCCCCACCGCCCAGACCCTCGCGGAACTTCCCGGCGAACTCTCCACCATGATCGTCACCGTCAACTCCCTGGAGAACGTCGACGCCGCCAAGACAGCGCTGCAGGCTGCGCTCGGCACCGATAAGGCGGATGTCAGCCAGGGCCAGCGCAACCTCGAAACCGCTGTCAGCTCACTGGGCAGCGTCAAGAACATCTCCCTCATCGCCTTCGTGGCGGCCTTGGCCACCGCCGGGCTGATCATCCTGCTGATCATGGTCATGCTGGTCCGCGAGCGCCGCCGGGAAATCGGTGTCCTGAAGGCCATTGGCGCACCGAACCGCACCATCGGCCTGCAGTTTGTGCTGGAGGCACTCGTTCTTGTGGCCTTGGGCAGTGTGGTGGGCGCCGCCGTCGCGTCCTTCGCCAGCGGCGGCATCGCCAGCGCACTGATCAGTTCCAACAGCACCGCCGCGGCCACCCCCGTCCCGCGCGCCGGGGCCCGCGGATTCCCCGGCGGCGACCCCGTCGGCGGGGCCAGCCAATTGCTGACCTCCGTGACCGCGAGCGCCTCCCCCGGCGTTATTGCCGCGGGCATTGCCGCAGTCTTTGGTGTCGCCATCGTCGGGGCGCTGGTCCCGGCCCTGCTTACGGCCCGCATCCGCCCCATCGAAGTCCTCCGAGGAGAATAGCCATGATCGAAGTCAAGAACCTGGTCCGGACGTTCAATTCCGGCGACCGCACCATCAAACCCGTCAACGATGTCAGCTTCTCGCTGGAGCAGGGCACCTTGGCCTCAATCGTCGGCAAGAGCGGCAGCGGCAAGAGCACCTTGTTGTCCCTGCTTGGCGCCCTCGACAAACCAACGAGCGGCGACGTGCTGGTCAATGGCGTGAGCCTGGCCGACATGCCGGACAGCAGGCTCACCGAGTACCGGCGTCGGGACATCGGCTTTGTGTTCCAACAGTTCAACCTGATTCCCAACCTTTCCGCGGCGGACAACGTGATGTTGCCAATGGAGTTTGCCGGGGTGCGCAGGGCTGCGCGCCTGGAGCGGGCCCGGGCGTTGCTCGAGCAGGTGCAGCTGGATCCGGACAAGCACGGGCGGCGCATTAACCGGCTCTCCGGCGGGGAGCAACAACGGGTGGCCATCGCCCGGGCACTTGCCAACTCCCCCGCGCTGATCCTCGCGGATGAACCAACGGGCAACCTGGACGAACAGACCGGCGAACACATCATCGAGCTCCTCAGCTCGCTCAGCCGGGACCATAACACCACTATCCTGGTGGTCACGCACGACCGTTCGCTGGCCAACAAGACCGACCGGCGGTTCCGGCTCCAGCAGGGCCGGCTGACGGAGGAGGCGGCCCGCAGCCGGCTCAGCGCCGCGACTCCCGCCTAACGTCAGGGCACGGCCCCGGACGCTGTCCCCGGCACGGGCCGGCGCAGTCCCGCACACCGCCGGCCCGGGTGAGAGGATGGCACCATGACCGCCCACATCGCCACGCCCTGGCTGTTCAGCCAGCCGGACTCCGATCCCCGCACCGCCACCGGTGCCCGGCTGCGCTGGGGGGTCATCGCCACGGGAGGCATCGCCGCGGCGGTGACCCGCGACCTGGAACTCTTGGCCGATGCCGAGCTCTACGCAGTCAGCTCGCGCAGCCAGCCGGGCGCCGATGCGTTCGCAGCCGATTTCGGCTTCGCCCGGGCCTACGGAGACGGTGACGGACGCAGCGGCTTTGAGCGGCTGCTCGCCGACGACGCGGTCGACGTCGTCTACGTTGCCACCCCGCACGCCCACCATCACCGCATCGCGCTGGCAGCCCTCAACGCGGGCAAGCACGTCCTGTGCGAAAAGGCGCTCACCGTCAATGCACGCGAGGCCGCCGAGCTTGTGTCCGTGGCCCGGGTCAAGGGCCTGTTCCTGATGGAGGCCATGTGGAGCCGCTTCCTGCCGGGCATGCAGCGGGCTTTCGAGATCGCGGCGTCCGGCGAGCTCGGCGACGTCAAGTGGGTAGCGGCGGATCTGGGATTCCCGGCACCGTATTCGCCCACCTCGCGCCTATGGGCTCCGAACGACGGCGGCGGCGCGCTGCTTGACCTCACCGTTTACCCGCTGCTCTGGGCCCTGGGCACCCTGGGTTTCCCGGCGACCGTCAGCGCCACGGGCTGGCTGAACGAGGACGGCGTGGACGCCCAGAATGCGCTGACCCTTGGCTACCGGCACGGCGCCCAGGCGCAGCTGACCTCGTCCCTGCTGGCGTACGGCCCGCGGACCGCCACGGTGGCCGGCAGCAAGGGATTCCTGCAGTCCATCGGCTCGATCAACAACCCGAAGGAGCTGCTCGTTCGGGTTGGCTTCGACGAGCCCCGCATCGAGTCCTTCGACGTCGTTGGGCGCGGCTATAGCTATGAACTGCGCGAGGTGACGCGCTGCATCCAGCAGGACCTCGCGGAGAGTCCCGTGATGCCCCTGGAGGACTCCCTCAACACCATGCGGCTCTTCGACGGGGTGCGCTCCCAGCTGGGGGTAAGCTACCCAAACGACGCCCGCTGACGGCGTTCCCGCCGCCCCGGCCTGCATCGATTTTACGGCGGGCTCTGGACTAGCACCCCGAGTGCGGGCTTATCCTAGAGGCAACCATCGGGATTTCGCGGGAGTGGGGTGCAGGCATGGACTCAACATCAGCGCCGTTCCGCACGCGCCGCCCGCTCCGGCGGATGATCTTGGGAAGCCTCGCCGGCGTCGCCTGGCTGGCTGTCTCCGCGTCAGTTGCCACCGCAGACGACTCGGCCGCCTCCGCTCCGGCCTCGGCCGCAACGATCGTGGACGTTGCAGTGGTCCCCCTACCTCCCGACCCGGCCGCCTACCTTCCTGCCCCCGCCGGGGCAGCTTCGGATGCGGTGGCAGACGCCGTGACGGATGCCGCAGCAGCCGCGGATGTGCCGTGGACGACGGTCCCGGCGGCGGACCCTACAGTGGTACTGTCCCCGGTCGTCGAGGTGCCGCCGCTCCCGGTCACTGTCCCCGACCCGGTCCTGGTCCCCGACCCGACCCCCGTCCCGGTCCCCGATCCGACCCTCCCGGTCACTGTCCCGGACCCGGTCCCGGTCCCCGACCCGACCCTCCCGGTTCCCGACCCGGTCACTGTCCCGGACCCGGTCCCCGTCCCCGACCCGACCCTCCCGGTCGCCGTCCCCGCAGCGGGTCCTGTTCCGAACGACCCTTCGGTCGCCGGTCCCGAATCGACGCAGCCGGCCGCAACATCCACCGTCCCCACGGCACCGCCGGCGGCGACGGACCGGACTCCTGGTGACCCGGCGCTTCCCGGTCCGGTGCCGCCGGCTTCGGACCCGGCATCCGCGGCACTCGACGTAGCCCTGGCCGCGCGGGGTCCTGCCCCGTCAGCCGTTCCCGCCGGGTTCTATTCCGGCAGCACCTACCCACCGGCTCTGGATACCGCAACGCGGCCGAGAGCGGACGGACAGAAACCAGACTCCGTTCCCGCATCGGGCTCCGGCCCGGGCGCAAAGGCACCCCAGTCCCCTGCGGGCCAAGCACCCCGCGCCCCTTTTCATAACGAGAAGAATCTACCGACACCCACTGCCCTGCCCGCCGCGCCGGGTTCGGGCTCCGGCAACACCATCTCCTCCGGCGGGCCTTCAGGTGGCGCCGCTTGGCTTCCCAGCCTGTACTTGATCATTCCCACGGCCGCCGCTGAACCGATCCGCGGCCCGCTCCAGCACGCACACCCGGCCGCCGCTGCGGACCCGGGTTCATCTCCCGACTAATCGGCCGTCCCCTACCTCCACTGTGCACGGCCAACCGGGCGCTTGTGAGCGCCCGCCAACAGTCATTCAGGAGATCCCCAATGGACGCCATGGTCCGCTGCCGTCATTGCGGCACCCACCCTTCCGCCGCCCCCGCGCTGACACCGGCAGAGCCCAAACCCGAAGCGAACCCGCCTGCCGGACCGCCAACGCGCCGCAGACCGTCGCCCCGGCCGGCGGGGCGGCATCCGCCGTAGGACGCTAACGCCTTCCGACCAGGCCTTCGTGGGGCCGGGCGACGTCGGTGGGTCCGCTGGGGGACTCACCGGCAATCGCGTTCCGGCAACGTTTGGCCCCGGATGGCAGCCGTCGGTCCGCGGCCGCCATCCGGGGGGCCGTGCCGTCCCGGTATCATTCTTGGGAGGCGCCGCCTTGGCGCACGGGAACGGACGGGGACCAGTGTGACGAGTTCGCCCAATTACGACACCGCAACACTCGTCGGTGGTCGCTACCTGCTGGCCGAGATGATCGGCCGGGGCGGCATGGCTTCGGTCTACTCCGCCAAGGATACGAACCTGGGCCGGGACGTGGCCCTCAAACTCTTTGCGCCGAAGTCCACGGATCCGGAAGACATCCGGCGCCAGGAGGCGGAGGTGCAGTTGCTGGCAACTCTGAACCATCCGGGCCTGGTGACCCTCTTCGACTCCGGTGTCGATACCCGCGTTCCCGGGGAACCCCGGCCGTTCCTGACCATGGAGCTGGTGGACGGGCAGGACCTCCGCGCCCGGATCCGGCACAGCCCGCTGCCGCTCGATGAGATAGCGGTCATCGGGGCCGGCCTGTCAGACGCCCTGGCCTACGTACATTCACTCGGGATCATTCACCGGGACATTAAACCGGCCAACATCATGCTGGTTCCGCTCCGGCCCGGGGAGCCGCTGCGACCAAAACTCACGGATTTTGGGATCGCCCGCATCATGGACGGAACCCGGCTGACCGCCACCGGCACGATGGTGGGCACCGCCGCCTACCTAAGTCCGGAACAGGCCCGGGGCGCGGACCTCGGCCCTGCCAGTGACATCTATTCGTTGGGGCTGGTGCTGCTCGAAGCGATCAAAGGCGACGTCGAGTATCCGGGCAACGCCGTGGAATCCGCCGTCGCGAGGCTGCACCGTGCCCCGGCCATCCCCGATTCGGTGCCGGCCGCGTGGGCCCGGCTCATCCGGGCCATGACGGCGCTGGATCCGCAGAGCCGGCCGACTGCCGCCGAACTTGAGGTGGTGTTGCGTCACGCCCTGATTTCGCCCCGGTCCCTCCCGGGACTCCTCGTTGAAGAACGCACCCGGGTACTTCCGGCACCGCCGGCCCGGCCGCCACTGCCGCCCTCCCCCGGTCACGACGCAGGCCAGGGCCGGCCTGCCGCGTCGAACAACCTCGGCGGCCCCGCCACCGGCACCCGGTCCCTGCACCGGCTCGACCCGGACACCGTGTCCTTGCCGCCGTCGAAAACCGGCTCCCGGCCGGCGCGATCCGCCGTTCCCTTCGGGCGGGCCCGATCCGCGGTTCGCTTCGGGCGGGCCCGGCGCAGCACCCGGATGCTGCTCTTCCTTATACCCCTGGCGTTGGCGGCCGGGATCCTCGCCGTCGGCGTAGCGCTCTCGGCACCGGAACCACCCGCCGTCGTTCCCTATCCGGCCGTGACCGGGGACCTCGGCCAGCACCTGCAGGAACTCCAGGACAAGGTGGAACCATGAAGCCGACCATCCAGCCGGCCCGGGGAAACCGTCCCTGCCGCCCCGGCCCGTCCGCCGCCGGCCGGCTCCTCGGCAAGGTGGTCCTCGCCATCGTGTTGCTCTGCGGCACGGTTTCCGGCTGCGCCGCGGCCCCGGAGCTAAACGGCGATGCCGCCCGGGAACTGCAATCGCAGGTCCTTACCGTGACCGAAGCAGCCGCCGCCAACGATCCGGCAGCGGCCCTGCGGCAACTGGACGGGCTCGTCCAGAAACTGGACGAGGCGGCCGGCCGCGGCGAGGTGTCCTTCCAACGCCACCAGAGCATCCGGAAGTCCATCGATACCGTCCGCACGGACCTCAACGCCAAGCAGGCGGCCGCCGAAGCGGCGCGGGTCGCCGCCGAACAGGAAGCGGCGGCCCAGGCCCAAGCTGCCGCGCAGGCCGCAGCGGCCGCCGCCCAGGCCCAAGCCGCCGCCTCAGCTCCTGCGCCCGCGATCGCGCCTGCAGCGCCGGCGGAACCGCCGGCCGACACCGGCAAGGCCAAGGGAAAGGGCAAGGGCAAGGACTGAGTCAGTCCACTGGACCGTCAGCTCGGCCCGGACGACGCCGGGTCCAACCACGGTGGCCAAGCCGCCCGGGCCGCCCGAGCAGCCCGAGCCGCCCGAGCAGCCCGAGCCGAGACGGCACAACGCCCCGCGTTCCTTTCGGAAGGCGGGGCGTTGTGTGTCGCCGGACGGCTGCTAGCCGAGCATGGAGAGCACGTCGCTGAACTTCGCCGACGGCCGCATGGCGGCGGTGACCTTGGCCTCGTCCGGGTGGTAGTAGCCGCCGAGGTCCACCGGGGAACCCTGGACTGCCAGAAGCTCGCCGATGATAGTGTCCTCACCGGAGTCCAGCGCCCCGGAGACTGCGGCAAACGCTGCGGCCAGCTCGGCGTCGTCGGTCTGGCGGGACAGTTCCTGGGCCCAGAACTTGGCCAGGTAGAAGTGGCTGCCGCGGTTATCAAGCTCGCCGGCCTTGCGCTTAGGGGACTTGTTCTCCAACAGGAAGGTCCCGGTGGCGCGGTCCAGGGTGTCGGCCAGGATCTGCGCACGGGCGTTGTCCGTGGAGGTGGCAAGGTGCTCGAAGCTGACGGCGAGGGCCAGGAACTCACCCAGGCTGTCCCAGCGCAGGTGGTTTTCGCTGAGCAGCTGCTGGACGTGCTTCGGGGCGGACCCGCCGGCGCCGGTTTCGAACAGTCCGCCGCCGTTGATCAACGGAACCACTGAGAGCATCTTGGCGCTGGTGCCCAGTTCCAGGATCGGGAACAGGTCCGTCAGGTAGTCGCGCAGCACGTTCCCGGTCACCGAGATGGTGTCTTCGCCCTTGCGGATTCGTTCCAAGGTAAAGGCCGTGGCATCTTCCGGGGTCATAATGGCGAGCTGCAGGCCCTCGGTGTCGTAGTCCTTGAGGTACTCCTCAACCTTGGCGATCATCCGGGCGTCATGGGCACGGCTCTTATCCAGCCAGAAAATAGCCGGCATGGCCGAGGCGCGTGCACGGGTGACGGCCAGCTTGACCCAGTCACGGATCGGCACATCCTTGGTCTGGCAGGCACGCCAGATATCACCCGGGGCGACCTGGTGCTCGATCAGCACGGTGCCGGCGTCGTCAATGAGCTGGACGGTGCCCGCGGACTGGATCTCGAAAGTCTTGTCGTGGCTGCCGTATTCCTCTGCGGCCTGGGCCATCAGGCCGACGTTCGGGACGGTACCCATCGTGGTCGGGTCAAAGGCACCGTGGGCGCGGCAGTCGTCGATGACCACCTGGTAGATACCGGCGTAGCTGCTGTCCGGCAAGACGGCGAGCGTGTCGGCCTCCTGGCCGTCACGGCCCCACATGTGGCCGGAGCTGCGGATCATGGCCGGCATGGAGGCGTCCACGATCACGTCGGAGGGCACGTGCAGGTTGGTGATGCCCTTGTCGGAGTCAACCATGGCCAGCTCAGGCCCGTCGTTGAGGCCCTTCTTGATAGCCGCTTCAACTTCGCCGCGGATCTCCTCGGGGAGGTCCTCAAGGCCATTGAGGATCGAGGCCAGGCCGTTGTTCGGGCTCAGTCCTGCGGCGGCGATCTGGGCACCGTAGCTGTCAAAGAGTTCCGAGAAGTAAGCGGTGACAACATGGCCGAAGATGATCGGGTCCGAGATTTTCATCATGGTCGCCTTGAGGTGGGCGGAGAACAGCACACCCTCGTCCTTGGCCCGTGCCACCTGGGCCGCGAGGAAGGTGTCCAGGGCGGCCGCGCGCATCACTGTACCGTCGATGACCTCGCCGGCCAGGACGGGGAAGGCCCGCTTGAGGACCTTGACCGTGCCGTCGGCCTTGACCAGCTGGATCTTGACTTTTCCGTCGGCCTCGATGACCACGGATTTCTCGTTGGAGCGGAAATCCTCGGCATCCATGGTAGCCACGTTGGTCTTCGACGCGGAGCTCCAGGCGCCCATGCTGTGCGGGTTCTGGCGGGCGTAGGCCTTGACCGAGAGGGGTGCGCGGCGGTCCGAGTTGCCTTCACGCAGCACCGGGTTGACGGCGGAACCCTTGATCTTGTCGTAGCGGGAGCGGACGTCCGTCTCTTCGTCCGAGGAGGGGTTGTCCGGGTAGTCCGGCAGGGCGTAGCCCTGGGCCTGGAGTTCCGCGACGGCGGCCTTCAGCTGAGGCGTCGACGCGCTGATGTTGGGCAGCTTGATGATGTTGGCTTCGGGCTGCTTGACCAGTGCACCAAGTTCGGCCAGGGCGTCACTGACACGCTGCTCTTCGGTGAGGTAGTCGCCAAACGCGGCGATGATGCGGCCGGCCAGCGAAATGTCGCGGGTCTCCACTGCCACACCGGCCGTCGAAGCGAAGGCTTCGACAATCGGCAAGAACGAATAGGTTGCCAGCATCGGCGCTTCGTCGGTGTGGGTATAGATAATCTTTGCCATTGCTCGGGCGTCTCCCTGAAGGTCTGGGTATTTCCGGAATTTTGTGCCATTTCAACACCCCCTAACTTACCCGAGGGAGCGCGGTTGCCACCTACCGGCGTCGTGCTCCGACGGGTCCGTGACATCCCCGCCGGGTCGTGACAAAAATTGACAAGATACTTTACAGATTCGTCAAAGTGCCGTAGTTTCGTTCCCATCACCGCGGCCGCTACCACCGGCCGTCCCGATCTCCACCGGTTAGGACACCCATGAGAACACCCAAGACTCTGGCCACCAGCCTGCTCAGCATCTCGGCAGCAGCGCTGTTGGCGTTGAGCGCCGCGGGCGCGGCGAACGCAGCCCCGGCATCCGGCAACGCACCGACGGAAGCGTCGGGTGTCACCAGCCACGCCGTTCTCGAAACGGGCGGCGCGGAGTACTGGACGGCGGAGCGGATGCGCAACGCCGCCCCCGGTGACGTGCTGGCCGAAAAAGCGGTGCAGCGCGGCGCCGGGTCAAAGGCCGCGCTGAACCGCCCGGCGGCTGGAGCGCCGGGTACCGTCGAGGCCCTTGCCCCGAAGAAACAGGGGGCGGATATCCAGACCAAGGCGAACGCCAGCGAAACTCCGGTCAAGCACATCGGCAAGGTCTTTTTTACGCTCGGCGGCACTAACTACGTGTGCTCCGGCAATTCGGTCTCCGCCACGAACAAAAGCACCGTCTCTACGGCCGGCCACTGCATCAACGAGGGCCCGGGTGCCTTCGCCACCAAGTTCACGTTTGTCCCGGCCTACCTCAACGGGTCCGCACCCTACGGCATGTGGACGGCCAAGGCCCTCTACGCCCCGACACAGTGGAGCTCCGGCGGCGACATGACGTACGACACCGGCTTCGCGGTGATGAACACCCTCAACGGCCAGAAGCTTGCGGATGCCGTCGGTGCCTCGGGCGTGAAGTTCAGCGCTGCCCGCGGCCTGGCCTACAAGGCATTCGGCTACCCCGCGGCCGCACCCTTCAACGGTGAGTCCCTCAAGAGCTGCAGCGGCACCGCCGTCAACGACTCCTCCAACCCGCAATTCAATACCCAGGGCATTCCGTGCAACATGACCGGCGGTTCCTCGGGTGGCCCGTGGTTTATTGGAACCAGCTCCACCGGCTACCAGAACTCTGTCAACAGCTACGGCTACGGCAGTAACTCCACCACCATGTTCGGCCCGTACTGGGGATCCGTCATCCAGCAGGCCTACAACACCGCGGCCGCTTCCTAGGACAAGCAGCCACACCCACACCAGCGCGGGGTCATGCGCGGTCCATCTCCAGCAGCGGGGATGGGCCGCCGTGGCACCGCGTTGCCGTATCCGGGGGATTGGCCTGATGATGGACGCAAGGATGGACGGCGGCGATGGACGCGGCGATGGATCCGGCCGGCGGGACATGCCCGCCGTACAGGCCCAGGACTGGACATAATCCCATTGTGCCCAGCCCGTGCCGCGAAGAATGGACATGTCCCCCGGAAAGGGAGGACATGTCCATTCTTGGTGAAGCCGGGCCCGCAGAAAGCGTGCTCGCGATCCCCAGTGGAACGCGATCCCCTAGTGGAAGAAGTGCCGGGCGCCGGTGAAGTACATCGTGATGCCGGCCGCATTGGCCGCGGCGATGACCTCATCGTCCCGAACCGAGCCGCCTGGCTGCACCACGGCGCGGACGCCGGCGTCGATCAGGATCTGGAGCCCGTCTGCGAACGGGAAAAACGCGTCCGACGCCGCCACGGCACCACGGGCACGTTCCGGGGCACCCGTGGCGTCGGCGTTCGAGGCGCCGCCCGCGCCATCAACCTCGGAGTCCACGCTCACGCCGAGTGAGTTGGCCCGCTCGACGGCGAGCTTGCAGGAATCGAGCCGGTTGACCTGGCCCATGCCGATGCCCACGGCGGCGCCGTTCTGTGCCAGCAGGATGGCATTGGATTTGGCGGCCCGGCAGGCGGTCCAGGCGAAGGCGAGGTCCGCAAGCGTCCCGGGATCCGCGGCGTCACCGGCGGCGAGGGTCCAGTTGGCCGGGTCATCACCCTCGGCGTCTACCTTGTCCGTGGCCTGGACCAGCATGCCGCCGGAAACCTGGCGGAACTCCGTCGGGTAACGGCCGTAACCTTCGGGCAGGGCCAGGAGGCGGATATTCTTCTTCTTGGACAGGATTTCCACCGCTTCGTCCTCGAAACCCGGGGCAATCACTACCTCGGTGAAGATGCCGGCGACGGTCCGCGCCATGCCGGCGGTGACGGTGCGGTTGGCCGCGATCACGCCGCCAAATGCGGAGACCGGATCGCAGGCGTGCGCCTTGGCGTGCGCGTCCGCAATCGGGTCGGCGGCGGAGGCGGAACCCACAGCCACACCGCAGGGGTTGGCATGCTTGATGACCGCAACGGCGGGCTCAGCGAAGTCGAACGCAGCGCGCAGGGCGGCGTCAGCGTCGACGAAGTTGTTGTAGCTCATTGCCTTGCCGTGCAGCTGGTCGGCCTGGGCGATGCCGGCCGGGGCGGCCTTGTCCACGTAGAGGGCGGCCTGCTGGTGCGGATTTTCGCCGTAGCGCAGCACCTCGGACCGTTCCAGGGCCAGTCCGGCGTAGGCAGGCCAATCGATGACGCCGTCGCCGTCCTCGTCGAGGAACTGGCTGGCAGTCCAGCCGGCCACGGCAGTGTCATAGGCGGCGGTGTGCGCGAAGGCCTTGGCGGCGAGCCGGCGCCGGGCCTTCAGGTCAAAGCCGCCGGAGGCGGCGGCAGCAACGACGTCGTTGTACGAGGAGGGGTCCACCACAATGGTGACGGCGGCGTGGTTCTTCGCGGCCGAACGCACCATCGCCGGGCCCCCGATGTCGATCTGCTCAACGACGTCGTCCTGCGCAGCGCCGGACTTCACGGTTTCCACGAAGGGGTAGAGGTTCACCACCACCAGGTCGAACGGCTCGATGTCCAACGACGCGAGCGTCTCCATATGGGCCGGGACGCGGCGGTCGGCGAGGATGCCGCCGTGCACGCGCGGGTGCAGGGTCTTGACGCGGCCGTCGAGCATTTCCGGCGAGCCGGTGACTTCCTCGACTTCCTGCACCGGAATGCCTGCGGCGGCAATCTTTTTGGCGGTGGAGCCGGTGGAGACAATCTTGACGCCGGCTTCGTGCAGGCCCCTCGCGAGCTCCTCCAGACCGGTCTTGTCGTAGACCGAAATCAGGGCCCGGCGGATGGGGACACGGTCGATGGATACACGGTCAAGCGGCGTGAAGCTCACAAAAGTCTCCGTCTTATATCGCGGCTGGGCCGCGGGTGGTGGGGATGGGCACAGTTTATCGTGTCGGGCCGCCGGGACTTCCCGCGCGCCGGAGTTATGAAGCGCAGCGCAGCGGCGGAGGGCCACGTAGAATTTCCCAGGAGGCTTTAATGAATACATACACCACTGTGCCCAGCGGCGAACAGGTGGTCCAGGAACTGCCGTGGCGCTGGCGTGTGCAGGGCCGGATCTTTCTGATCGGCGGCCTGGGCTTTATGTTCGATGCCTGGGACGTCACGCTCAACGGCATCCTCATTCCGCTGTTGTCCAAGCACTGGTCCCTGAGCCCCGGGGAGGCCGCCTGGATCGGAGCCTCGAACCTTATCGGCATGGCCCTGGGCGCATTCGTCTGGGGCACCATCGCGGACACCATAGGGCGCAAAAAGGCGTTCACCGCCACGTTGTTGATCTTCTCGGTGTTTACGGTGTTCGGCGCCTTCTCCCCCGACTTCCTCTGGTTTGTGGTGTTCCGGTTTATGGCCGGCTTCGGTTTGGGCGGCTGCATCCCGGTGGACTATGCCCTGGTGGGCGAATTCACGCCCCGCAAACAGCGCGGCAAGGTCCTCACCGCGATGGACGGCTGGTGGCCGATCGGGGCCGCGTTGTGCGGATTTGTGTCCGCCGGGCTGGTGGCGCTTTACGGGGACTGGCGGCTGACCATGCTGGTGATGGTGCTTCCGGCGTTGCTGGTGTTCTGGGTCCGCCGCAGCGTCCCCGAGTCCCCGCTGTTCCTGATCCGCAACGGCCGCCGGGAGGAAGCCGCCAAGGTGATAGACGACCTCGTCGCCGCGACCGGGGCCGAGCCCCGCGCCTACAGCCTGCCCGAGGCACAAGACGCGCCCCGGCTCTCCGCCGGCAGCGCCTGGACCCAACTGCGCGCGCTCTGGCAGTACAACTGGAAGATCACAACGGCGGCGTGGTCCCTGTTCTTCAGCATCCTGCTCGTCTACTACCTGTCGCTGACCTGGATGCCGAGGATCCTGATCGGCGCCGGCTTCGAGGAGTACAAGGCCTTCCTCACCACCGCCTCCATGGCCGCCGTCGGGCTCCTGGGTGTGGTGGTGGCCGCGCTGCTGGTGGAACGGGTGGGACGGAAGTGGATCCTGGCAATCACCGGACCGCTCTCCGCGCTGACCCTGGTGATCGTGGCGTTTGTGGTGGACATCCCGACGGCGGCCGTGTTCTGGCTGCTGGTCTTTGGCTTTGTGGTCCAGGTAGCCATTCCGGTGCTTTACACCTATGTTTCCGAGCTGTATCCGACCGAACTGCGCGGCTCGGGCTTTGGCTGGGCCTCGACGTTCTCCCGGCTCGGCGCAGGGTTCGGTCCGCTGATTTTCGCGGCGTTCCTGTGGCCGGAGCTGGGTCTGGCGACGTCATTCGCCCTCGCCGGCGGGTTGGTGCTGCTCAGTGTGCTGTGGATGGCGTTCTTCGCTCCCGAAACGAAGCAGCGCCAGCTCGCCTAGCTCCCGCTCGCCTTCCCCCGCTCCGTTCCCACTCCCCCGTACCACCGTTCCCAACTGACTCGCAGCTCAGGTCGTTTTGGGGGCTCAAAACGACCTGAGCTGCGAGTCAGTTGGGCTGCCAGCCGCGGCCGGCGAGGGCAGTCAGCACCTTGGCGACGGCGGCGCGTGCGTCGTTCTCCATGTGCCGTTTCGAGATTCGGACCAGGATCCAACCGGCGCCGTTGAAATCCTCTTCCCTGGCGATGTCCCGGACGATCTGCGCCGCGGCTGAGTGCACGGCTCCCTCGTACTCCACAGCAACCCGGTGCTCCGGATAGGCCATATCCGGTTCACGTACGATACCGGAGCCCAGGACCGTGACCGCGTTCAGTGTCGGCTCCGGCAGGCCAGCGCGACCCAGTGCGAGCCGAAGCCTCGTCTCCGGGCCCGAGTCCGCGCCGATCCTGGCCTGCTCCAAGGCGAGCCGGGCCTTGCGGATGCCGGGCGTACCCCGGTGCCGGTCCAGCATCTCAGCGAGTTGCTCCGGACTGGCATAAGGCGCGGACCGGTTCTCAAAGGCAGGCCGGGGATGGCGCAGCAGATGGTCCGCTACCACTGTCAGTTCGTCGATGCTCATCTTTCGGGCACAGTCCAGCCACGTCCTGGTCCGGGTGGTGACCAGGACGCCGTCGAGCCGGGTGATTTCGTCGTCGAAGAACTGCCCGACGTGGCCGATCACGCCCCTGCGCCGCGGTATTGCCATCGTGTCCGGCCGGGAGATATGGATGCCTGGAGCAGAGGAGCCCGGCAGGAATCCCGGGAAGTCCCAGATCAGAAAGGCTGTCGCATGGGATGCTGCGGAGAATTGCGTCACAAGGGTGAGGGGACGAGCCTGCAGATCCAATGCGGCGGACGGTTTTGACGGCAGCCGGATCCCGCGGCTCGGAACATCCAGGGAGCGATGCCTGAGCCGGCGCCGGCTGGCTCCGGCATCAAGTGCCTCCTGGAGTGTAAAGGGCGCCAGTCCGAGCGGCGCCGGAAGCGGCCGCGGTGTCTTCATCGACCCATCGTCGCAAAGCCGAGGACTTCGCCGGAGGGTTATCCACAAGCCATGGCGGGTGAACCCAACTGACTCGCAGCTAAGGCCGTTTTGAGCGCCCAAAACGGCCTTAGCTGCGAGTCAGTTGGGGGCGCTAGTTGGGGGGGCGCTACTTGGGGGGCGGGGGCGCTAGTTGGGTCGAGGGGCGGCGAGGGCGGCCAGCGTGGCGACCAGCAGCCGGCGCTCCACGACCTTGATCCGCTCGTGCAGGGATTCCTCGGTCTCGCCGTCCGAGACCGCCACGGCTTCCTGGGCGATGATCGGCCCGGTGTCCACGCCGGCGTCGGCCCAGTGCACCGTGCAGCCCGTGACCTTGACGCCGTAGGCGAGCGCATCGCGGACCCCGTGGGCGCCGGGGAATGAGGGCAGCAGGGCCGGGTGGGTGTTGAGGTATTTGCCGCCGAACGAGTCAATGAACTCCGCGCTGACAATCCGCATAAAGCCTGAGGACACCACGACGTCGGGCGAATACGCGGCGACAGCACCGGTCAGCGCGGCGTTCCAGTCAGCCCGGTCCGGATATGCCTTGAAGTCCACCTCGAAGGTCGGGATGCCGGCGGCGGCAGCACGCTGCACCCCGTAGGTTCCGGGCCGGTCCGCCCCGACGGCGGCGATCCCGACGTCGAGATCGCCCGCCGCGACAGCGTCGATGACGGCCTGGAGATTGGACCCGGTGCCGGAGACGAGGACTACGATGCGCATGGTCCTAGCTTATGGGGCCGCTCGCGTAGGCTGGAAAACATGAATCCCCCGAACGACTCCGCCTCCGGCCCGGGCGGCCAGCACCCGCTCAGCGACGCAGCCAAAGCCGCGCAGGCAAAAACCCATCTGCTGTTCCGGAGCTTTATCGTGGCGGTGCTGGGATCGTTTTTCGTCTACCAGCTGGATATCAGCTACCTCTGGCTCAGCGGACTCCTCACGGCCGTTGCCGCCGTACTGGGAATTATGGTGCTGGTCCGCTACGCCAGGCTCAAGGAATCCAAGCTGGTGCTGTTCGGGACGATTTCCGGTCTGGTGGTCGTGGCCATCCAGGTGGTGCTGCTGCTGACCTCAGTGCTGTTCTTCAACCAGGTCCGGGACTACCAGCAATGCAGCCGCCACGCCCTCACCCAGTACGCGTCGTCCATCTGCCAGACCCAGCTGGAAAAATCGCTGCCCCAGTTCCGCTAAACACGGCGCCCGGTTACCGGGATGCCGTCTCCAGCTCCGATTCACGCAGCGTCTGCTGGCGTTCCAGCCACGGTCCCGCGGCAGAGCCGATGACGACGCCGACGGCGACCTCCACGGCCAGGAACACCGCCATCCGAAGCGGGTCGGGACCAATCTCGGTGAGCCGTCCGATCCCGGCGGATCCCCCGGCCAGCCAGGCCAGGCCGGCACCGAGCAGCCCGGCGATGCTGCCTACCATCGCGCCGAGCACCAGTGTGGAAGCCGTGGCCGTGAACCAGCGGGCGTGGATCTTGATGGAGAGCCATTCGTCAAAGTGGTTTTCGCCTTCGCGCAGGAACCACCACCCGGCCAGCGTGCCGGCGAGGACCGGCACCACCAGCGCAGCCGCCGCATAGTCCAGCGTCCCGGCTGGCAGCGCCGCGAACACCGGGATCGACGGCAGGGGTCCGACGGCGGTGCCGAGCGCCCCCGCTTGGGAGCCGATGCCAAGGGCGACGCCCGCCCCGGACGTCCAAGCGAGCGCGACCACCGCCAGGTTGGGCAGGAATCCGAGCTGCGCGATGGTCAGGGCGGCACCCCCGAAGGGTCCGGCCTCAAGCCCCTCGTAGACCGCGATCACGAGGTTCCAGTGGATAAACAGGGTAACGGCAAGCAGGACGCAGCACATCGCCAGGCTGGCTGTCAGCGCCACGAAGCCGGCTTTGACCGCGGAGCCCAGGTAGGAACCGGCCCAGCGCGAGTGTTGACTGGTCCGGGAGAGCCAGGCGACGGCGTCGACGCCGATCAGCCGGCTCCAGGAACCGGCCTCGCGGCGGGCTCCGACCACCATGCCGGTGCCGAACGGGATCAACGGGATAAGCGCGGCGGACCACAGGCCCACGCCGACGTCGGCGGTGCGGCAAATGAAGCCGGTGGCCAGGCCAAAGCCTGCGTACACCAGCGAGGACCCCAGCAGCGCCTGCCAAAGCTGGTCAGTATAGGAGGCCCGGGCGAGCCGGCGGCCGGCGCGCCAGGCAAGCAGGAACGGGATCAGCGTCAACCCCAGCGGGGTAAGGGACAAAACGCCGGACTGAGGTTGGGCTGTCGCGCCCATGCCAACGGTGTCCAGCAGTAGCGGAACACCGTGGATAAGCAGCCAGGACTGGCCTGAGAGGCGGGCCAGCACGTCGGTGGCGCCGTTCTGAAATCCCGCGGTGGCCCACACGACAAAAATCGGGGCGGCCACCATCAGGGCGGAAATGACGGCTGCCTGCGCGGACTCGAGGGCTCCCTGCAGCCATAGCGGCATCGGAAGTCCACGTTCCCCGGTCTGATCAGCGCGCAGTTTCATCGTGTTCCATGGTGCCACGCGCGCGCCCCCCCTGCCGGTGCGACAGGCGCAACTGCCGCACTTCACTGCACTTCCGCCCGCTGACGACGGTTCATCCGGCATTCCACACCGACACGAAGCAGCGCTTTTTTCCTGTCTCGGCCGTAAAATTGGAGTGTCCGCAATCAGTGGTTGGAGGCACAAAATGACTACCGCATCTCCACATGCACACGGCGTTCACTTCGGACGGACAGATGTCCAGAACGTCGGCATGGGTGTTGGTACCGTCCTTATCGTCGTGGGCATCCTGGGATTCATCCCGGGCATCACCACGCAGTACAGTTCCTTGGCGTTCTTCGGACCCGGATCCACGGCCCTGTTCCTGGGCCTGTTCCAGGTATCGATGCTGCTGAACATCGTTCAACTCGCGATTGGCGCCACCGGCTGGGCCATGTCCCGGAACCCCGTGGGTTCCCGGAACTTCCTGATGGGCTTTGGCCTGCTGTACATCATCCTTAGCGTCTACGGGCTCATCGTCGGGGTGGGTTCGGCGGCCAATTTCCTGTCGCTGAACGCCATCGATGCCTGGGCCTTTATGATCCTGGGCCTGGCAATGGCCGGCGCCGGTTGGCTGATGTCCAGGCATCTGGCCGAAGACGCAAATACCCGGTAAACGAACCACCGGGACCAAGGGAGCCGCGAATGAGTACCGTTTCATAGTAAGCAGAAAATTCGTTCTACCTGCTGGTGCAGCCACTGCGTAAAAGCGCAGTTGCTGCACCAGCTTCTGTGTGGCGGCGTCCGGGCGGGATGCATCGAGCGGCGGAGGGTGCGGGTCGCAAAACCTCGCTTCTGTAAATATTTTCATTTTACTTAGGGCAAAATCATTGACCCGCTAAAAATCTTCACTATAGTTATGTGAGTCAGCTCACCAAGTGAAGGACATCGAATGACCACCGAAAGCGCCACGGGCAGCGTCCCGGTAGCTACCAGTGCACTGCTTGCCACCGTCGGCAACAAGGTGCGCTCCATGCGCAAGGAAAAAGGCATGACGCTCGCTAAGCTTTCGGAGATCACGGGCCTCAGCCCGGCAATCGTCAGCCAGATCGAACGCGGCCTGGCCAACCCGTCCTTCACCACCCTGGCGCAACTGGCCCACGGCCTGGACATCCCGGTCGGGAAATTCTTTGTCGGCCAGGAAAAGCCCAGGTCCCCGGTGGTCCGCAAAGCCGATCGGCGCAACCTGAAGGGCGTCACCAAGAAGTCAGTAGGCGAGGCGGTCTATGAGCTGCTCACGCCTGATCTTAACGGCGCTCTCGAGGCCCAATGGATTGTCAGTCCGCCCGGCCACGACACCAGCGCCACTCCTTTCCGCCACAGCGGCGAGGAGTTCGGGCTCATCCTCTCCGGCCGGAAAGACATTTTCCTGGACGGGGAATGCTATTCGCTCGAGGCCGGCGATTCCATCACTTTCGCCTCGGACACCCCGCACTGGTACAAAAACAGCTACGAAGAGGTATGCGTAGCAATCTGGGTTAACGCACCTCACGCGTGGTAG
This sequence comes from Arthrobacter sp. AL05, assembly GCF_029960715.1. Lineage (NCBI taxonomy): Bacteria > Bacillati > Actinomycetota > Actinomycetes > Micrococcales > Micrococcaceae > Arthrobacter > Arthrobacter sp. AL05. The sequence continues at coordinate 18,857 of NZ_JASBRC010000002.1, read as the reverse complement.
CGGCGCCGACCCCAAGCGGCCCCTACCGTCCCACCCACTGTCGCTGTCTGACCCTGACCGCCGACAGTCCTTGCCACATTCGCAGCCACCGACCGTAATCCCCGGACGGCGATGCGTCATACCCTCCCACGCCCCCAAGGCGTAAGCGTAAGGACACTTCCATGCTTGAAACACCCATGCTGAACACTCCGCAGCCCGACGACGACGTCGCGGCAACCACCCGCCCGGCCGCCAAGAAGTTCGCCCCTGAAGTCCGCAGGGGCCTGCTGAGCCTGGGCCTCGGCAACGCCCTGGAATGGTACGACTGGATGGTCTTCGGCCTCCTCTCGGCGTTCATTGGCCCGAACTTCTTTCCAAGCACCGACCCCCTCTCCGCGACCCTGAACACACTCGCCGTCTTCGCCGTCGGGTTCGCGTTCCGGCCGCTCGGCGGCGTGCTGCTGGGCACCCTGGCCGACCGGATCGGCCGGCGCCGGGTGATGCTGCTCTCCATCATGCTGATGGCGGGCACCACCCTGGTCATCGCCGTCACGCCCAGCTACCAGGAGATCGGCGCTTGGGCCGGGATCATCCTCGTCATCTGCCGCGTCCTGCAGGGCATCTCCACCGGCATCGAGGCCCCGCTCTCCACCTCGCACGCCGTGGAGCTGGCTCCGGAAGGCCGTGAAGGCTACGTCGCCGGGATCATGTCCTTCTACGTCAACATCGGCATCCTGCTCGCCTCACTGGTCAGCTTCCTCTGCAGCCTCACGCTCGGCGGGGCCGTGATGGGTGACTGGGGCTGGCGGGTGCCGTTCTTTATCGGCGCTGCCTTTGGCTTTGTTGTCCTTTACCTTCGCCGCGCCTTGCCGGAAACCATGAACCCGGAAGAGCTGGCCAACAACTCCGCCGGCGCAGTCTGGACCGGGGTCCGTAAACACTGGCTTTCCGTGCTGGCGATCGTTTTTGTTGTCGGCGCGGCCCAGGCCTACAACTACGCCTGGAACGTGGGGCTGCCCAGCGCCGCCCGCAGCAACTTCAAGGAAGATCCCACGGCTGTCTTCGCCCTCACCACCGTCCTGGGCGTGATCCTCGTGGTGGGCAGCTGGATCATCGGGAAGCTGGCTGACGGCCGGTCCATGTCCCGCTGGTTCCTCGTCACCCGGATCCTGGCCATTCCTTCCGTCTTCCTCATGCTGATGTACGTCCAGCCCGGCATCGGCGGGTTCGCCGCGGTCCTGCTCGGCGGTTCCCTCGTCCTGGTGCTGAACATGACCCTCTACAACGTGGTCAGCACCTCGCTGATGCCCAAAAACTGCCGCGGCACCGGTGTGGCGCTGGGCTACGGCATTGGCGTCGCGCTCTTCGGCGGCACCGCGTCCTTCCTCCTGGTCTGGCTGCAGTCCGTCGGCGCCGGCTGGGTCTTCCCGGTGTACGTCGCGGTCCTCTCCGTCCTGTCCATCGTCCTCTACCTCGCCGCCCGCCGTGCCAACGGCATCTTCGTCGGAAACTAAGGATCCCTCCATGAATTCCATGACTTCCCTTGAACTCAGCACCACGACGGCGGACCTCACCGCCCCCGTGATCTCCCGCTCCGATGTCCTTGTGGTGGGCGGTGGCCCCGCAGGTGTCGCCGCCGCCGTGACGGCAGCCCGGGCCGGCTCCTCCGTCACCCTGCTGGAACGCTACTCCTCGCTCGGCGGGCTCGCCTCCGGCGGGATGGTCCTGGTCCTCGATGACATGATCAACGGCCAGGAAATCACCGTCACGGGCATCGTCTCCGAATACGTCGAACGGCTGCAGAAGCTGGGCCTGGCCATCGTCCCGCCCGCGGAGGACCGCAAGGCCTCCGAGGAACTGTGGAACAAGTGGGGCCGCTTCGGTACCTTCGACTTCCACACCCACGTCACACCGAAGCCCATCTGCTACGCAGCGGCCTTTGATCCCGACGGCTGGAAGCGGATCTCCAACGACCTCGTCCGGGAAGCCGGCGTGAACCTGCGCCTGCACTCCTGGTTCTCCCGCCCGATTGTGGACAACGGCGTGATAAAGGGTGTCATCTGCGAGACCAAGTCCGGCCCGCAGGCCTTTATGGCCGACGTTGTCATCGACACCACCGGCGACATCGACGTCGCGTCCCGGGCCGGCGCCAGCCACATCAAGGACAGCTACCTCACCACCTTGGTCTTCCGGCTCGGCAACGTCGATACCAACGCCGCCGAGGCGTTTGAGCAGGCCAACCCCAAGGAAGCCCGAGCCATCAACCGCACCATCAAGCGCCTCCTCGGCGGCGCCTGGGAGCTGTGGTGGCTGAAAACCCCGATTGACGGCGTGGTCTGGTGCAATGCCCCGCACATGACCGGCTACGACGGCGTCGACCCGGCGGACATGACCGCGGCCGAGTTCGCGGCCCGGGACAAGATCTCCGAGGCCGTGGACTACGTCCGCGCCAACCTCCCCGGCTTCGAGAAGTGCTACATGCTCGACGTCGCCTCCCAGATGGGTGTTCGGCAGACCCGCCTGCTGGAGGGCGAGTACGTCATGACCAAGGATGACGTCACCACCCGCCGGCACTTTGCCGATACCGTAGCCCGCGGCCGGGACTACTACTACCCGTACCGCTCGCTGCTGCCGAAGGAAGTGGACCAGCTGCTTGTGGCCGGACGCCACTATTCCGCGACCCCCGAGGCGCAAAAGATGTCCCGCGAGATCCCGCCCTGCATGGCCATGGGCCAGGCCGTCGGCGTCGCCGCCGCGCTGGCCGTCCGGAACGGCACCCTGGTCCGCGACGTCTCCGCAGCGGAAATCCAGCAGGGCATGCGCGTCCACGGCGCGGACCCGGGCGACGTCCCGTCGTCGAACGCCACCCTGGACCTGGATTCGGTGGTGGCGGTATGAGCCTGGCTATCGATGACCTGCCGGGCGCGGCAGCCGCGCCCGGGACGGCACCAGCGCCCGCCGGCACGCCCTTGCCGCTGGACGGAATCAAGATCGTGGACTTCACCCAGGTGTTTATGGGCCCGTCCTGCACCCAGCTCCTCGGCGACTACGGCGCTGACATCATTAAGGTCGAACGCCCCGGCGCCGGGGACATCTCGCGCAACTCGTTCCCGGACAAGGACGGCCAGGACAACCCGATCTTCCTGTCCATCAACCGGAACAAGCGCAGCATCTCCGTGGACACCCGCACCGAGGAGGGCAAGGCAGTGCTCCGCCGCCTGCTTTCCGATGCCGATGTGGTGGTCAGCAACTTCCGCTCCGGCGTGATGGAGCGGATGGGCTTTGGCTATGAGGAGCTCAAGGAACAGAACCCGGGCATCATCTGGGCCTCCGGAACGGGTTTTGGCCCCATCGGTCCTTACTCGCACAAGGGCGGCCAGGACGCGATCGCCCAGGCCTACTCCGGTGTCATGTGGCGCCGCGAATCGGACGACCAGAAGCCCTCGATCTACCCCACCACGCTGTGTGACTACATCACCGGCATGCACCTGATGCAGGGCATTCTGCTGGCGCTGCGCACCCGCGAAACCGCCGGCGTCGGGCAGAAGGTGGAGGTGACCATGTACGACTCCATGCTGCACCTGCAGATGCAGGAGGCGTGTATGCAGCTCAACCGCGGCTACGAGGTCAACTGGGGTGCCATGCCGCTCAGCGGCGTTTTCGAAACCACCGACGGCGCAGTGTGCATGGTGGGCGGTTTCACGCCGGACCCGCTGGCGCGGATCTCCGAAGCCCTGGGCCTGGCCGAGGACCTCACGCTCCGGCCCGAGTTCGCCAATCTGGAGCAGCAATTCCAGCACAAGCCGGAGCTGCAGGCGATCTTCCGCGAGCGCATCGCCACGAACAGTACCGAATACTGGACCACAAAGCTGGAGGACCAAGGCCTGCTGAACGCCCCGGTGCACACCTTGGAGCAGGCCCTCGCCGACGCGCAAACGCACGCCAACGGCATGATCGTGGAGGCCGAGCACCCCGGCGTCGGAACTGTGCGGATGCTCAACGCACCGATCCGGCTCTCCGCGACCCCGCCCACGGTTCGCCGGCCCGCCCCGCAGCTTGGCCAGCACAACGTGGAGGTGCTGCTGGAAAACGGTTTCGACGCCGACGCCATCAAACGCCTGCAGCAGCTGGGGGTGCTGAAGTGACGTCCGTTGCAGAAGCTGGGGAGACCAGGGTGGATCAGGTCACCTTGGTCATCGAGAACCACGTTGCCACTGTGGTCATCGACCGCCAGCACGTGCTCAACGCCGTCGACAGCACCGCCCAGGCACGGCTCAACGCGATCTGGGCGCAACTGGAAGCAGATCCGGACGTCCGCGCCGTCGTCATCACCGGCGCCGGCACCCGGGCGTTCTGCGTCGGAGCGGACATGTCCACCGCCGCTGCGGACAAGACCGGGCTGCAGTATTGGGCCGGCCTGGACCCGAACGGCTTCGGCGGCCTCAGCCTGCGCACCAGCCTGGACATCCCGGTTATCGCCAAGGTCAACGGCTATGCGCTTGGCGGTGGGATGGAGATCGTGCTCGGCGCGGACGTCGTGGTCGCCGCGGACACCGCGCGCTTTGGCCTGACTGAACCGCGCGTCGGGCGTTTGGCGCTAGACGGCGGCATCCACCAGCTGGTGCGGCGTATCCCCTACACACAGGCGATGGGCATGCTCCTCACCGGACGGAAAGTGCCGGCCGCCGAAATGCAGTCCATGGGCCTGGTCAACGAGGTGGTCCCCGCAGGGGACCTCGACGCCGCGGTGCAGCGCTGGCTGGACCAGATCCTCGCCTGCGCCCCCACCTCCGTGCGGGCAGTCAAGCAAATGGTCACCCGGACCGGGCACCTGACTGCCACCGAGGCGCGCGGCCAGCGGCTGCCGGCCCTCATGGCGGCACTTGACAGCGCGGACTCGACGGAGGGTGTACGCGCCTTCCAGGACAAGCGCGCGCCGGTCTGGCCGGGACATTAGAGATGCAGCCCTTTGAGCGACCAAAAACTAAGGAGAAGCAGATGCGGCAGTCACTGGCACCCGGAGTGTGGGGTGTTCTCGCAACGCCATTCCAGGGCAGCACCCTGGATGTCGACACCGACAGCCTCGCCCGTCTCGTGGCCTACTACGAATCCATCGGCGCTACCGGCCTGACCGTCCTGGGTGTGTTCGGCGAGGCCGCGGCCCTGACCCCGGCGGAACGCGGCTTGGTCTTGGAAGTCGTTGTCGAGGAAACGACCCTTCCCCTGGTGGTGGGCGTAACCTCGCTGTACACCGGCACGGCTGTCGAGGAAATACGGGCAGCCCAGGCCGTGGCCGGCGAGCGCCTCGCAGCCGTGATGGTGCAGGCCAACTCCGCTAACCCCGCCGTGGTCAGCGCGCACCTGAACGCGATCCATCAGGCAACCGGCGCCAACGTGGTGCTGCAGGACTATCCGCTGGCCAGCGGAGTCAGCATCAGCACCGAAGCGCTGATCTCGGTGGTGCAGGCATGCGGCCACGTCATCGCCGTCAAGGCCGAGGCGCCGCCCACCTCCGTGGCCATCGGACGGCTCAGCCGGGCCCTCGAAGTGTCCGTGTTCGGCGGGCTCGGCGGCCAGGGGCTGCTGGACGAGCTGCAGTCCGGTGCCGCCGGTGCCATGACCGGATTCTCCTACCCCGAGGCCCTGATCGCCTGCGTCCGCGCCTGGCAGCGGGACGGGTACGAGTCGGCCCGGGACGCACTGCTGCCCTACCTGCCGCTGATCAACTTCGAGCAGCAGGCCCGGATCGCGCTGTCCGTCCGCAAGGAGTGCCTGCGCCGGCGGGGCCTCATCGCCGACGCCGGCGTCCGCGCCCCGGCCGCGCCGTTCCCGGAAACCCTCCGGCTGAGCATGCTCACGCACCTGGCGGAGGCCGCGGCGGCCCTTGACGCACAGCCCCCCGAACCGGCCACGGTGCCGGCCACGGTGCCGGCCACGGACATACACACAACGGCAGGGAGTTTCTGATGGACCTCGGAATCAGCACAAAGACCGCATTTGTGGCCGCGTCCACCGGCGGCCTGGGGCTTGCCATCGCCCGAGCCCTCGCCGCCGAAGGCGTGCGTGTGGCCGTCACCGGCCGGCGCCAGGTCCGCGCCAAGGAAATCGTGGCCGAACTGACGGACGCCTACGGGCCGGGCGCCGTCGCGATCGAGGCGGACCTCGGCACGGCCGAAGGGGTGGCGGCCGCCGTCGAGCAGGCCGTGGCGGAACTCGGCCCTATCGACATCCTTGTGCTCAACGGGCCCGGCCCCAAGCCCGGCGCTGCGGCCACCCTCAGCGCGGACGACCTCGCGGCCGCCTTCGACCTCCTGGTCAAGCCGCACCACGCGCTCATTTCCCACGTGCTGCCTGGCATGCGGGAACGGCGCTGGGGACGGATCCTCGCCGTCGGCTCCAGCGGTGTGGTGGCGCCGCTGACCAACCTGGCAGTGTCCAACACCGGACGCGCAGCGCTGGCCGGCTACCTGAAAACCCTCGCCGCCGAGGTCGCGCTGGACGCCGTCACGGTGAACATGCTCCTTCCCGGCCGGATCGCCACCGACCGCGTGGCCGAACTGGACCAAGCCGCCGCCAAGCGCCGCGGCAGCACCGTCGAGGAAATCCAGCTCGAGTCCCGCAAGACCATACCCGCCCGCCGCTACGGCGAACCCGCGGAGTTCGGCGCTGCTGCCGCGTTCCTCTGCAGCGCTCCGGCCTCGTACATCACCGGCATCGCGCTGCGGTGCGACGGCGGCCTGATCCGCAGCCTCTAACCGACCGCTTCCAGACCTCCGAACTCTTCCCGACCACCCGAAGGAACACCATGACTTCCACGGCAACAGACTTCACCACCCCCGCAGAGACCTCCGCCGACCGCGAACTCATCACCGCCCGGCACCTCATCAACGGCCAATGGCTCGGCAGCGCAGACACCGAGCGGTTCAACCCGGCCCGGCCCGGCGAGCTCGCTGCCCTCTCCCCCAGCGGCACCGCCGCGGACGTCGACGCCGCCGTTAGCGCAGCCGCCGCCGCGCAGCCGGCCTGGGCTGCACTGCCGGCCCCCTCCCGCGGCGCGATCCTGCTGGCCGCCGGCAACCTGCTCCTGGACCGCCAAGCCGCCATCGCCGGGGACCTGGTCCGTGAGGAAGGCAAGACCCTCGCCGAGGCCAAGGGCGAGGTCAAGCGTGCCGCCGACGTGCTGCGCTTCTTCGGCTCCCTCGGCTGGGCCGCGACCGGCGAAGTCCTCCCCAGCGGCCTGCCGGACACCACCATCACCACCAGGCGCGAGCCGCTAGGCGTCGTCGGGCTGATCACGCCCTGGAACTTCCCCATCGCCATCCCGGCGTGGAAATCCGCCCCCGCGCTGATCAGCGGCAACGCCGTGGTGATCAAACCGGCCGAGCTCACTCCGCTCTCCGCCACCCACCTCGCCCGCGCGCTGCAGGACGCCGGGCTGCCCGCCGGGGTGTTCAACGTGGTGCACGGCAAGGGCCGGGTGGTGGGCGACGCCCTGGCCCGCGACCCGCGGATCGCGGGGCTGTCCTTCACCGGTTCGACGGCGGTGGGCCTGGGCCTGCAGGAGATCCTGAACGCCCGCCGGGCCCGGGTGCAGCTGGAGATGGGCGGCAAAAACGGTGTTCTGGTGCTTGACGACGCCGATGCCCGCAAGGCCGCCAAGGTGGTCGCCGCCGGAGCGTTCGGGCTCACCGGCCAGGCCTGCACCGCAACGTCCCGCGTCTACGTCACGCCCGGCATCCGCTCGGAATTCCTTGCCGCACTGACGGAGGAGGCCGCGGCGTACACGCCCGGGGACGGACTGGACGCTGCGATGGGTGCCGTGGTGAGCCGGCAGCAGTTCGAGCAGAACCAGGCGGCGGTGCGCTCCGCCGTCGAACGCGGCGCCACGCTGCTGGCCGGTTCATACGACGGCGACCCCGCCGGGCCGCTGGTCTTCCCGGCGGCGGTGCTCACCGAGCTGCCGTTCGATGACGCCGCCGTGTCCGAGGAGATCTTCGGCCCGGTGGTGGCCGTGCTGGAGGTCGCCGACTACCAGGCCGGACTCGCCGCGATCAACGATTCCCGCTACGGCCTCACCGCCGGCATCTGCACCGATTCGCTGGCGTTCGCCACGGACTTCGCCGCGCGGGCGCAGGCCGGCGTTATTAAGGTCAACCGTCCGACGGCGGGCCTGGACCTCAACGTGCCGTTCGGCGGCGTCAAGGACTCCTCCACGAACACATTCCGCGAACAAGGAAAGTCGGCCCTGGACTTCTTCACCTGGGGCAAGACCGTCTACACGGGGGTGTAGCCCGCCATGACGTACGTGATCGCCCAGCCCTGCGTAGATGTCAAGGACAAGGCGTGCATCGACGAGTGCCCGGTGGACTGCATTTACGAGGGTGAACGGGCGCTGTACATCCATCCCGCCGAGTGTGTGGACTGCGGCGCCTGCGACCCGGTCTGCCCGGTCGAAGCGATCTACTATTCGGAGGACGTTCCGGATGAGTGGGCCGACTACGTCCGGGCCAACGTCGAGTTCTTCGAGGAGCTCGGGTCACCACAGGGGGCCGCCACGGTCGGGAACCTGGGCCGCGACCACCCGGTGGTGGACCGGGAACCCGTACCGGCCCGCTAGGTCCCGGCGTGCGGAGCCGGCGCGGTGTTGTCGCGGGCCCGGACCCGCAGCACAAAATCGCAGCACAAACCCGCAGCACAAACCCGCAGTCACTTGCAGGACCCGGCCGTCAAGCGCCCCGCTTGACGGCCGTTTGTGTCGAATTGCCTGCGCCGATGGCCGCCCGACTGCGAGAATGGCCCGATGAGCGCCATCATCCTGGGCTGGGACCCGGACCCTCGGAACGACTGGAATGACGCAACAGTTCGCGGCCGTGTCGCCGAGGCCGGCCGGTGTTTTGTGCCGTGGCGCGTCAACGGTGCGTGGAACTTGTCCGCTGGCACCGACGCTTGGCTTTTTCTGCAGGGGCCTGGCGGCCGCGGACTGATCGGCCATGGTGTTGTGGTCTCCGAGCAGCAGGACGCGGCGCAACGGGCGGCGGCGCAACAGGAATCCGGGCAACAGGAATCCGGGCAGGCGGTAGCCGGGCAGGCGGTAGCCGGGCAGGTGGCTGCCCGGATACCGGGCACCGTGCAGGACGATGCGCCGGTGTTTGTGCACCTGGCCGTCGATGCGCTGCTGCCGCCCGGTGAGCACATCGCCGTCGCCGTCCTCAAGGCTGCGGTTCCCGGGATCGAGTGGGAGGATGTCGACGCATTCGGGCTGGGCGTTGAACCGGCGGACGAAGCGGCGCTCAGGGCCCTGTGGCGCGACGCCGGGCCTCCGGCGGGCGCGGACCCCACCCAACACCCTCCCGGCACCTACCCGCAGGGCGCCGTTACCCGGGCGGAGGTGAACCGCTACGAACGTGATCCCGACGCGCGGCGGGCCTGCATCGCGCTCCACGGCACAAGCTGCGCAGCATGCGGCTTTTCCTTCGAACTCACCTACGGAGACGTCGGCGCGGACTTGATGCCCGTACACCACCTTGTCCCGGTGTCCCGTCTCGGCAGCCGCTATGAACTGGACCCCCTCACAGACCTCGTCCCGCTCTGCGGCAACTGCCACGCCGTGGCCCACCGGGGCGGGAGCACGGCCCGGACCGTCGCCGAATTGCGCCGGATCATCGCCGGCGCCGGATTCCTGCGTGACTCCGTCGTCACCGCCGAACAACTTGAGTCCCAGCGGCAGGCCCGGGAACTCCTCGGGCCGCCGGAAGCTTAACCAGGGAAAGCTGTCGAGCTGCTGTAGGTCCGGCCGCGGAGCATGCCCACTCTTGGCCCCGGCCCAAGCGCATCCCCGCCCCAACCGTTGGACATGCCCACTCTTGGCGGCGACCCGGGCGCATCTGCGGCCTATGTCCACCCCTCACCCCGGCCGCGGAGCATGCCCACTCGGACGCGTGCGAGGCAAAGCGACCACACCCCGTTAACCCACTCTTTTCTCCCCCGCAACGCGCCCTACCCCGTGCCGAAAGCCTGCCCCCGCAGTGTTGAGGGGTGAGGATCGCAATTGTGGCTGAATCATTCCTGCCCTTGATGAACGGCGTAACAAATTCCATCCTGCGCGTCCTGGAGCATCTTCAGGAGCGCGGGGACGAGGTGCTGGTAATTGCTCCGTCGACCCAGGACACCGGAGCCCCCGACGAGGTCTATGGAGCGAGCATCCACCGGCTGCCCTCGGTCCCGCTCGCCGGCTACACGAACGTCCGGGTGGCCATGGGCGGTGTTTACCGGGTCAAGCGAATCCTTGCCGAGTATGCACCGGACGTGGTCCACCTGGCGTCACCATTTGTCCTTGGCTGGCGGGCCGCGCAGGCAGCGCACCAGCTGGGGATCCCCACTATCGCCATCTACCAGACCGAGGTCCCCAGCTATGCCGGCCGCTACGGTGTGCCGTTCCTGGAGAACTGGGCGTGGAGCAGGGTGGAGAACATTCATCTGCTGGCCTCACGCACCCTCGTCCCCTCCAGCTTCGCACTCCAGCAACTCCGCGGCCGCGGCATCCCACGGATCGAGATGTGGCGTCGCGGCGTGGACACCCGGCGGTTCTCCCCGGACAAGCGCGACGCCGGCTGGCGGGCTTCCGTTGCCCCGGCCGGCGAGCGCCTCATCGGCTACGTAGGCCGGCTGGCGGCCGAGAAGCAGGTGCAGGACCTGGCGGTGCTGGCCGACGTGCCAGGCACCCGGCTGGTCATTGTGGGCGACGGACCGCAGCGGCAAGCCCTCGAGGACGCCCTGCCCAACGCCGTATTTACCGGCTTCCTCGGCGGTGAGGAACTGGCTCGGGCGGTGGCGTCCTTTGACCTTTTTGTCCACCCCGGCGAGTTGGAAACGTTCTGTCAGACCATCCAGGAAGCCATGGCCTCCGGCGTTCCGGTGGTCGCCACCGGCCGCGGCGGCCCGCTGGACCTGGTGGAGAACTCCCGCACCGGCTGGCTCTACGAACCCGGTGACCTGGTGGCGCTCCGGGACCGGGTGGTGGACCTGATGGGCGACGACGCCAAGCGCCGTGCGTTCGCAACCACTGCACATGCTTCGGTCCAGGGCCGTACATGGTCCATGCTTGGCGCCGAACTTGTCGCGCACTATCAAGCGGTCCTCGCCGCCGCGGAGGACCCCGGCACCTCCCACACCTCCACATCGCACGGCACCCGCGAACACGGCACCCGCGAAAGAGCCGCCTGGTAAGAATTTACTGACCAGCTGCGGAGCCGTGCTCCCGCCGGCTTCCCGCAGCGGCTCCCGCCGGAGGCAGCCGGTGCGGGCAGGTGCGGGCAGGTGCACGCAGGGTGAAACGCCGGTGTCCCCGGCCTGGTGTTGGTACCCCGGTGATGCCCCTATGATTTTCTGAGGGCAAGACTCGTCGATGGAATACAGGTGGTCGCAGATGTTCACGGTGAAAGCCGCGTGACGGCGTCCGCGTACCCGGCACCGAGCCCCGAAGCCATTCTGGAGGCGGGTCCTGACGCCCTGCTGGTGGTGGCCGAGGACGGCACCATCTTGATGGTCAACGCAGCCGCCGAACGTATGTTCGGCTACTCCCGGGACGAACTGCTGGGACACGACCACCGTGTGCTGCTCGCCAAAGGATTCCGGAGCGGATTTCACCGGCTGTTCTTTGTGCTCCGCGAGGACGCCTGGCCGCCCCCGGTCGAGGCCTACGCCGTCCGGCGTGATGGCAGTGAGTTCCAGGGCGAGCTGACCTATTCCCTGCTTCCGCAAGACGCCGGGACCCCAGCCGCGGGACCGGCCAGCATGGCCGTCACCATCCGGGACACCTCCCGCCGGGTGCAAACGGATGCCGGGCTCCGCGAAGCCATGTCGCTGCTCAGTGCCACACTGGAATCCACTGCTGATGGCATCCTGGTGGTCAGCGCCGAAGGCCAAATCGCGGGAGTCAATAACCAGTTTGTCTCCATGTGGGGGATCCCCCGGAACCTGCTGGCCAGCCAGAACGACGAAGCCGTGATGGGCTACGTGCTGGACCAACTCAAAGATCCTGCCAAATTTGTCGAAAAGGTCACCGCGCTCTACTCCGACCCTGCCGCGGAAAGCCACGATGTCCTGGACTTCCGTGACGGCCGGACCTTTGAGCGCTATTCCCGGCCACAAACGGTTGCCAATCAGGTGGTGGGCCGCGTCTGGAGCTTCCGCGACGTCACCGCTGCCCGGCTTGCCCAGGAACAGATCACCAAGGCTATGGCCGATCTGGCCGAGCAGTCGGCCCAGCTCAAGGCCCTCGCGTTCCAGGACCCGCTCACCGGCCTCTCCAACCGCAAGCTCTTCAACGACCACCTCGCCGCCGCCCTGCTCGGGCCGTACGGGACCGCCGTCGACCTCCTGCTGCTGGACCTTGATGATTTCAAGGAGGTCAACGACATCCTGGGCCACCACGCCGGAGACCAGATGCTGATCGAAGTGGGCCGGCGGCTGCGCGGCTGCGTACGCCCGAACGACGTTGTAGCACGCCTGGGCGGTGACGAGTTCGTGGTCCTGCTGGTCGGCTCGCTGGACCCCGACGAGGTGGCCGGCCGGATCGTCGAGTCCTTGAAGGTACCGGTCTGGATTGACGGGACCATGCTGCGGCCCAGCCTCAGCCTGGGCCTGGCCTCCATCAGCGACGACGCCGTTGGCGCCTCGGAACTGCTGCGCCGGGCCGACGTCGCCATGTACGCGGCGAAGGCCGCCGGAAAGAACCGCTACCTGCGGTTCCGGCCCGAAATGCTGCAATCCCTCGTGCAGCGCACCGAGCTGGAGACCGGCCTTCGACTGGCAGTGGACAGTGGCCAGATCACAGTGCTCTACCAGCCGATCATCTCGGCCACGCTGGGCGCCGTGGTTACTGTTGAGGCCTTGGCCCGCTGGGTGCGCGACGGCGAGACCATCCCGCCGGAGCGCTTCATCCCGGCCGCGGAACGCAGCGGTCTGATTGTCGAGATCGGTACCGAGGTGCTGCTGAAGGCCTGCACCGAGCTGAAGCCTTGGCTGGCGGAGGATTCCGCACGTCGCCTGGCCGTCAATGTGTCCGGCGTTCAGCTCCAACATGGGGATTTTGCCGAACTGGTCCAGGCGGCTACCGCCTCGTGCGGGGTTGATCCGCGGCAGCTGATCCTGGAAGTCACCGAGAGTGTCTTTTTCGACGACGACGGCCACGTAATCCAGCAGCTCAACGCCCTACGAAACGCCGGGGTGGGGGTGGCGCTGGATGACTTCGGCACCGGCTACTCCTCGTTGGGCCGGTTGCAGGAGCTTCCGGTGGACACCCTCAAAATCGACCAGTCCTTCACCGCCATGATCCAAACGGGTACCGAAAAGCTGCCGATCCTCAGCTGTATGGTCACCATGGCCCACGGCCTCGGGCTGACCGTTACAGCGGAGGGCGTCGAGACAGCCGCGCAGGCCGAATACCTGATGGGGCTGGATTGCGAGTCCCTGCAGGGGTTCCTCTTTTCCGGCGCGGAGGCGCAGTCCGCGCTGAATTCGGCGATTGCGCGTTCTACCGAGGTCTTCGGCACGCTCCGGGGCGGCCGGGTCTCCGAAACCCGCTGAGCCGAACGCCGGTGTGGGTGGCACCGGCGGCAATTCCGCAGGAAAAGCCGCGATCTGCCCGGCCCCGGGGTGCTGGACACTGGCGTCGGGGACCATATGATTCAGTGAAACGCATTGCCCGCGGCAAGACCGTCGGACACCATCACCATCCGAAGCTTTGGGGGCCGGTATCGCCGTGGGACCTGGGATTGAAGAGACCTTGCTGGAGCAGGGGCCCGATGCCTTTATGCTGTTGACCGCGGACGGAACCATCGTGTTCGTCAACGCGGCGGCGGAGCGGCTCTTTGGATATCGGCGGGAACAACTGCTCGGCGGCGGGCACCAGATCCTGCTCTCCGACGACGAGCGCGGCGGTTTCCTGCGTGTGTTCGGCAGGCTGGGCAGGGGCAACCCAGCCGCGACGCTCCCGGTCGCGGCGGCAGGCCGACACCAGGATGGCCGCGAAATTTTCCTGGAGATCACCTGCTCACTGGTTCAGCACGACGGCGGCGCGGCCATGGCGGTCGCCCTCCGCGACGGAAGCCACCGCCAGGACACCGATGCCGGCCGGCGCCTGGCCGTCTCGCTGCTGGATGCCACGCTGGAAACCACCGCCGACGCGATCCTGGTGGTCTCCAACGACGGGCAGATCACCGGGGTCAACGATCAGTACCTCAAGCTGTGGAGCATGCCACCGAATCTCGTTGCGGCTTCCGACCCGATGGCCCTGATCGACTTCATCGCCGGGCAACTGGCAAACCCGGACTACTTCCGGGGAAGAGTTTCCCTGCTGTATGCGGACAAGCTGATGCAAAGCAACGACCTCCTGGAGTTCAGCGACGGCCGCACCGTGGAGCTCAACTCACGGCCGCAGGAGGTCGCAGGCGCGGTTGTTGGACGGATCTGGAACTTCCGGGATATCACTTCGCGCAGCCGAGCCCAGCACCAGGCGCGGCGCGCCATGGAAGAGCTCGCCGAACAGGCGGCCAAGCTCAAGGAACTGGCCTTCCGCGACCCGCTTACCGGCCTGGCCAACCGGATGCTGTTCAACGAACGCGCCGCCGCTGCGCTGCTGACCAGCGAACCGGTGCACGTGCTGCTGCTGGATTTGGACGACTTCAAGGAAGTCAACGACGTCCTGGGCCACCACGCCGGGGACGAGATGCTGGTGGAAATCTCCCGGCGGCTGCAGGGATGCGTCGGACCCCACGGCACCGTCGCGAGGCTGGGCGGGGACGAGTTTGTCGTGTTGCTCGTGGGCTGCCGGGACGCCGACGCTGTAGCCCAGCGGGTCGTCGGGGCCCTGAACGCCCCGGTCTCGATTGAAGGGACCCTGATGCGGCCGGGCCTGAGCCTCGGCGTCGCCTCAAGCGATGACGGGACCGCCACCTCCTCAGAACTGCTGCGGCGGGCTGACCTCGCGATGTACGCGGCCAAGGAAGCCGGCAAAAACTGCTACGTCCACTTTCGTCCGGAGATGCTCACGGCACTGCTGGAGCGCACCCAGCTCACCGCTGGGCTTCGCCGGGCGGTGGAACTGGGACAGATCAGGGTTCACTACCAGCCGGTGGTCTCCAGCGAACAACTTAAAGTCGTGCAGTTCGAGGCCCTGGCCCGCTGGGAATGGCAGGGCCAGCTGATGGCCCCGGACGGTTTTATCGAGATTGCCGAGCGCAGCGGACTGATCCGGGAGATCGGAGCCGAAGTGCTGCGGCGCAGCTGCGCAGAACTCTCAGGGTGGCTTGCGGAGGATCCGGCCCGGTCCCTGGCGGTGAACGTCTCCGGCGTGCAGTTGCAGCACCGGGACTTCGCGGAGCGGGTCCTGGACATCGCGGCGTGTGGCGGCACGGATCCGCACCAGCTGGTCCTGGAGGTCACGGAGAGTGTGTTCTTTGATGCCCACTCCCACGTCATCGAGCAGCTGGAACGCCTGCGCGGTGCCGGGATCAGGGTGGCACTGGACGATTTCGGGACCGGCTACTCCTCGCTGGGCCGGCTACAGGAGCTCCCGGTGGACGTGGTCAAAATCGACAAGTCCTTTATTTCCATGCTGCGTTCCGGGGCCGAGAAGCTCCCCATCCTGACGTCCATGATTAACATGGCCAGCAGCCTGGGGTTGAAGGTCACCGCCGAAGGCATCGAAACGCCGGCGCAGGCCAGCTACCTGATGGAACGTGGCTGCGACGCCCTGCAGGGCTTCCTGTTCTCCCGGCCGGAGCCCGAAGCCCGGCGCGAACTCGCGATCCGCCGCTCCATGTCCGCCATCGAGGCACTCGAGGCGGCACCCGAGGCGGAGCCGCTCCCGGTCTAGCCGTGCGTTCCGCCGGCCTGCAAAGGCCTGCGCCGACACACTCCGCCCCCGCGTGGGCCGAATCAGGCTACCGTGCCGTCGACCGCCTATGATTCAGTGAGGGCAGCGTCGCGTGATCTTCACACGGCCCCTGCCATCCGTATCGGTCGCTTCGAGGGCAGACAAAACAGCATGGACCCAGGGTTTGCACAATCACTTCTGGAGCACAGCCCGGATCCACTGCTGCTGCTCGATCCGGACGGATCAATCTCCTTCCTGAACCACGCGGCGGAGGAGCTCTTCGGCTACTCCCGGACGCAGCTGTTGGGCGCTGATGCGTCCTTGCTGCTGGCCGAAGTATCCCGTGAGGAGTTCCATGGCGTGCTCGCCGGGCTGGACGCCGCAACACCCCGCTCCGCAGCGCCCTTCGCCGGCTCCGGCCGCCGCTTCGACGGAAGCGCGCTTCCGGTCGAGATCACCTGCTCGCTGATCCCCGCGGCCGCAGGCTCATCAGTGTCTGCTGCGCCGTCCGTCGCATTGGCGGTCCGCGGCACCGGCCCCCGGAACGGGCTGCCGCCCAGCCGCCCAGGCTACGTCTCCGGAACAGCTCAGACGGCGCGGAGCCGCCCGGGTGCCACCGCCTCCGTTCGTATTCCCTCCGCCGTCGCCGAGCACGACGACGAGCTCAGGGCCGGCACGCTGCGGGACCCGCTCACCGCGCTGCCTAACGGCACCCAGTTCAACGACCGCCTGGCCGCTGCCCTGCGCCGTCCGGACCCGGTGGATGTGCTCCTGCTGAACCTGGACGATTTCAAAGGCCTCAACGACATACTGGGCCGGTCATCGGCCGATGAACTCCTCGTCGAGGTCGCGAACCGGCTGCGCAACTGCGTACGCCCCCACGACACAGTTGCCAGGCTCGGCGGAGATGAGTTCGCGGTGCTGCTGACCGAGTGCCTCAACGCCGACGCGGTGGCGAAACGGATCGCCGATTCACTGTACGAACCACTGCGCGTTGGTGGCTCCCCTGTCCGGCCGGGCGTCAGCATGGGCCTGGCGTCCAAGTCCGCGCACACGCTGGACGGAGCCGAGCTGCTGCGGCAGGCCGATGCGGCCCTGAATGCCGCCAAATCAGATGGAAAAAACACCTGGCTGCGCTTCCGTCCGGACATGCTGCACGCCCCGGGCCACAGAGCCGAAGGCGAGGCCGGGCTCCGGCAGGCCGTGGAATTGGGCCAGATCTCGGTGCATTACCAGCCGGTGGTGTCGCCGGGGATCGGATCAGTGGTCCAGTTCGAGGCCTTCGCGCGCTGGGAACTGCACGGCCGATTGGTGCCGCCGAACCAGTTCCTGCCGGTGGCTGAGCAAAGCGGCTTGATCCGTGAAATCGGCGATGAGGTCATGCGCCGTGCCTGCGCGGAAATCCGGCCCTGGCTGGCCGGCGATGCCAGCCACAGCGTCGCGGTAAACGTCTCCGGCCTGCAGTTCCAGAACCGCGAGTTCGGCACGGATATTCTCGCGATCGTGGCCGCCACCGGCGTGAGCCCGCGCCAGCTGACGCTGGAACTGACCGAAAGCGCGTTTTTTGACGCCGGCAGCGATGTGCTCCGCCAGCTCCGGCAGCTCCGGGACGCCGGGGTCCGGGTTGCGATGGACGACTTCGGAACGGGCTATTCGTCGTTGCGCCGGCTCAAGGAGCTGCCGCTGGACATCGTCAAAATCGACCGGTCCTTTATATCGATGGTCGCCACCGGCCTGGAACACCTGCCGTTCTTCGACACCATGATCAAGGCCGCCCACGACCTCGGCCTGACGGTCACCGCGGAGGGCATCGAGACGCCCGCGCAGGCCAAATACCTGATGGACCGCGGCTGCGATGCACTCCAGGGGTACCTTTTCGCCAAGCCCGCCCCGGCCAGTGAACTGGCCGGAACCATGGAAAGCGCCCTGGCCGCAATCGACAGGGTCGACGCCGCCCGGTAGACCCGGCGCGGTGACGCCCCGCCGGGTGACGCCCGGTTGAATCCGGTTACACCCGGGGATCGAGTTCCTCGAGCGGCTGGGTCACCATGGCCTCGCTGCGCTCCCACAGTCCGCGTGCGAGCTGCGCGTCGTAGGCCTGTTTGTTGGCCTTGGCCAGCGCCCGCTTGGCGTAGTAGGCCCCCGGCATCCAGTCCCGCCCCGGCGTCGACGTCGCGAGCCAAACAAGCGTGTCTGCGCCCTGTTCGGGGCTGAGCAGGAAACGGTTGAGGATGGATTTGTACGCGTGCCGCATGGGGCTGGTCGACTCGGCCGCGAAGTTGGTGGCCACCACGCCCGGGTGGAAGGCCGCCGTGGAAATTCCCGCGGCACCGTAGCGGGTGTTCAGTTCGCTGGTGAAGAGGATGTTGGCCAGCTTGGCGGTCCCGTAGGCGCGGTTGGTCGAGTAGCTTCTGGCCGCGTCCAGGTCCGTCAGGTCCAGTCTGCCGAAACCGTTGGCGGCGCTGGCGGTGTTGATCACTGTCGCCTTGCTGGCCGTGAGCACGTCCAGCAGCTCGGTGGTCAGCAGGAACGGTGCCAGGTGGTTGATCTGGAAGGTCTTTTCGTGCCCGTCGACGGTGAGCTCACGCTTGCCCATGATCCCGCCGGCATTGTTTGCCAGGACGTCGATCTGCGGGTACTTCGCCTTGAGCTGCTCTGCAAGCCGGCGCACCTGCGCCAGGACGCCAAAATCCGCGACGAAGTAGTCAGCACCGATCTCCGTTGCTACCCGCTCGGTCTTCTCCGCGGAACGTCCGACGACGACCACCCGCTCCCCTGCTTTGGCAAGGGTCCGGGCAGCGGAGGCGCCGATCCCGTCACTGGCGCCGGTGATAACGATGGTGCGCTGGGTCATGGGAATCCTTTGAGCGAAAGCGGGAAGCGGGCTTTTGGAAACGAGCCCACCGAACCACAACGATGCCGGCACCGCCAATGTTCCCGTGGGTGGGTGGGGGTGTTTTTGGGTGGGGTGTTAAATGCGGGAGGACCCCCAACGTGGTTG
>NZ_JASBRC010000029.1:0-13859 GCF_029960715.1 Arthrobacter sp. AL05 | reverse complement strand
TCTTCTTTTTGTCACCTATCCACGCCGCCTGTCACCAACGTCCGTGGTTATTACACTTAGCGATCCCCAAGACGGCCCAGCAATTCGTTAGCCCATCGTTGAACAGCCCTATAACAAGCGAGCGCATCCCAACAGAACTGTCCGAATGCGCGTTCCTGCCCTTGTTGTTGATGCTGGCCCCCATGAGGACACAGCCGTAGCATGCTCCCGGATCAGCCGCTTAATATGCCTCCCCATGGAGAAACCAAAAACCCGAGGCAGTTCAATTAGCCGGGACAGGTGATCTCCGATCTTGGCGCCAAGAGGCCATCATCCAGATCCTCCTCCAAGAATGACAACCCGGTGAGCGGAGCCCGAATTCGAGCAACCCGGCAAACTGGCTCGCGCAGCGAGTCCCTACGCGAAATTAATCATGGCCCCTGCGTGGACCTTTTGTGTGACCCCCCGATCATCATTGCGGCATACGCGGCAGCGTCCAATTGTTCATCGCTCAAGCCACGCCCTCTGGGCGAACTAGACCCCCTGCATGCCGCCTAGGCGGCATGCGCCCCCGAACACCCCGGCAGCTCCGGAACCAAAGACGAAGTCGCTCCGGACGTCACCCATTTCGGTCCGGCTCCCAGACCCCTGCTCCGAACTTGCGCCGAGTCCTGTGGACCGCCCCGGCCAACATCTGCCCCTGTACCCTGAAGATGGCTGATCTCCCCCGAACCCGGCGCGCAGGCCGTTCGGCGGCGGCTGACCAAGCTGTCGGATGTCGAGAAATGCCCGTGACGCCGCCGGGATCATCCACGATCCGACCCTGGTCCGGCTTCCCCGCCTGCGCATGCTCTGCGCGGACTGCTTGGTGACGCCCTGCGCGCTGAGAACGAGAACCCCTGACCCATCCCAGCCGCACCCGAAGCCAGACCACGTTTAGCGAGCTCTCCCGGATGATGGGGGCACGCCATTTCGCGAGCACTATTCGTGAGTCTCGACGGGCTCTGGCGTAGAGGCCGGTCGGAGCGCATAATCGTCACGTGCTGACCTTGACCCTCGTCAGCACGGGATGGGTATGCGAGGGCGCTTCGTGGGCGGACAGGGTGAGTGGATTGTCAACAAGCCAGGCACTGGACGATGTGGTCAAGGTCGCGAGGGAGCACGCCGAGAGGGTGGACACCGACGGGGTATATCCTCTTGAAGCGGTCGCAGAGTTGCGGGCCGGCGGACTCCTGGGACTGGTGCTGCCGGTCGAGGTTGGCGGTGCCGGTGCCGGGCCGGAGGTATTCACCGAGACGGTCAGTGCTCTGGCAGAGGCGTGCGGTTCAACAGCCATGATCTATCTGATGCATGCCGCCGCCGCAGTTACGATTGCGGCCGCGCCGCCCCCTGATCTGCCGGACCTGCTTGCAGGGATGGCGCGCGGGACGACGCTGGGCACCCTCGCCTTCAGTGAGCGGGGATCCCGGTCGCATTTTTGGGCCCCCGTGTCGATCGCTACCGCCAGCGGGTCGACTGTCGTGTTGCGCGCTGACAAGAGTTGGGTGACTTCGGCCGCTCACGCCGATGTCTATGTGGTCTCGACCGGCACGCCCTCGGGCGTGCCGGGTGAGGTGGATCTGTACGCCCTTCCCGCCGGCACGCAGGGTGTGGACGTCGCCGGTCCCTGGCGGGGGCTCGGGCTGCGCGGCAACGACTCCGCACCGATGACTATCAACGCTGGCATTCCGGTCGGGTACCGACTGGGCGGGCCGGCGACGGGCTTCGCGCGCATGATGGAGACGGTGCTGCCGTGGTTCAACCTCGGCAACGCGGCGGTCTCGCTGGGTCTGGCATCTGCCGCTACCCGGGCCGCTGTCGAACACGTTGGAGTTTCCCGACTCGAACATCTGGGCCATTCACTGGCTGGGTTGCCAACGATCCGGGCCCAGATCGCCCGAATGGCCATCAGCCTGGCAGTGCAGCGTGCTTATTTGGCCCAAGCAGCCGGCACCGTCGCGTCTCCCGGGGAAGACACGCTGCTGCATGTCCTCGGGGTCAAAGCCTCGGCCAATGATGCTGCACTCGAAATCACCGACGCGGCAATGCGGGTCTGCGGGGGTGCGGCGTTCTCCAAGCACCTGCCCATCGAGCGGGCCTTCCGTGATGCGCGGGCGGGCTCGGTCATGGCGCCGACGGCGGATGCGCTCTACGACTTCTATGGTAGGGCCCTCACTGGCCTGCCGCTGTTCTCAGGAGGCTGAACCATGTCCGAGCAGTTACTGGTGGGCGCTGTGGCCTACACCCCGAACGTAGTGCCCATCTGGGAAGGCATCCGCGAATACTTCAAGGACTCGCCGGCACCGATGGACTTTGTCTTGTTCTCCAACTATGGACGCCAGGTCCAGGCGCTGCGCGCCGGACAGGTCGACATCATCTGGAACACCAATCTGGCCTATGTGCGTACGGTCATGCAGACCGGGGGGCGGGCCCGCGCCCTGGCGATGCGCGACACCGACACACGGTTCGCGACCGTGTTCGTCGCCCGCGCCGGTAGCGGACTCTCCGGCCCGGACGCCCTCGCCGGTCAGCGGCTGGCCTTGGGGTCCGCGGACTCGGCCCAGGCCGCCATTCTGCCGCTGTACTATCTGGCCCGGGCAGGCCTGGACCTCACCTTGCTGGAGGTGACGCGGTTCAATAGTGACATCGGCAAGCACGGTGACACCGGGCGCAGCGAGCTGGACGCCATCGACGCCGTGCTCGCCGGCGAAGCCGACGTCGCGGCCATCGGAATCACCACCTGGGAAGGCATCGGCGGCGCTGAACTGATGCCGGAGGCACTGGAGGCGGTCTGGCAGACCGAACCGTATTGCCATTGCATGTTCACCGCCTTAGACACCCTGCCCGCAGAACGCCACGAGCCATGGGTCAGCACGTTGCTGGCTATGGACTGGGAGCGGCCCGAACACCGACGGATCCTCGAGCTTGAGGGGTTGAGGCGCTGGGTCCGGCCCGAACTGGACGGCTACGCCGGGCTGTTCGCCGCCGTCGAGGAACAGGGGGTGACCAAGTGGTGGTGATCTTGGACCTGGTGCGTGTAGTGGGGTCCCTGGCCGAGGGCGCCACCGGCGCGGTGGCTGTTGGCTCCGCAAGCGAGTTTGACGTGGTCCAACGCTGGTGTGAACGAACGGGCAACACCCTCATCACGACGTCGTGGACTGACGTCGGGCCCGGCACCGTCATCGTGCGTCGCGGTCGGCTGCCCGACCCGGCATTGACGCTGGGACCGGACCGACTTCCCGGGGCCCGGCTCTGGCTGTATACGAATTTCCACTGCAACCTGGCCTGTGACTACTGCTGTGTCGCATCTTCACCCAAGGCCGAGCGCCGGGAGCTCGGCGTCGAACGGATCGCCCGCCTGGTCCGGGAGGGCGCAGACTGGGGCGTCCAGGAGGTCTATCTCACCGGCGGCGAACCGTTTCTGCTGCCTGACATTGCCCGGATAGTCACAGACTGCGTCCGGCTGCTTCCAACCACCTTGCTGACAAACGGCATGCTGTTCCGCGGGCCCGGGCTTCGTTCCTTGCAGGCGATGCCGAGGGAGCACTTCGCCCTGCAGATCAGCCTGGACTCCCCCACCCCGGAGATCCACGACGGTCACCGCGGCGCCGGCAGCTGGGCCCGCGCGGTGGCCGGCGTCGGCGTCGCGCTTAGCGAAGGTTTCCGAGTCCGGGTGGCTGCCACGATCGCTTCGCCCCACGCGACCGATCTCGCCGCCCTGCACGATTTTCTCGACGGGCTCGGCATCCCGCTGACCGACCAGGTCATTCGACCGGTCGCGCAGCAGGGTGCCGCCGACACCGGAGTGCAGTTCAGCCGCGAAACACTGGTCCCCGAAGTCACCGTCACCGCGGACGGGGTGTACTGGCATCCGGTCGCAGCGACAGATGACCACGCCCTGGTCAGCACACAGATCGAACCCCTGGGACCGGCGCTCAGCGAGGTCTACCGGCTCTTCGCCGAACACTGGGTTGCAGCAGGCGCCGCAGCCAAACTTTTCCCCTGCGCGTAGGACGGCCGCCAGTGTCCGAACCTGCTCAGCTGACCGAACTCAATCCGCGCGCGCTCGTGCACCCCGCGACCCACCCAACGCACGCCGACCGAAATGCTTTTCGGCTCGCCCGGGACACTCCTGAGGTCTAACATGAATCCATGAAGCCCAACGACGAGGTGCTTGTCGTTTATCTGTACGTCAGTTGCGGGGAATCGCCCGGCGGCCCCGTCCCCTTCAGCGGCACCCACATGAGGGAAAACAGCAAGGTCTCCGACCGTGTCTGATCTACCCGCGACCACAACGCCGGCCGGCCAGACCGCCGCCGAAGGAATCGACTCCGGGCGTTCCGCCCGAGCCGTCATCGCCGGACTGCGAATCGCCGTAGCCCTGTTGTGGATCCAAAACGTCAGTTGGAAGATCCCCCCCGACTTCGGCCGCAACGACCACACTGGTCTCTTCCAATTCACCAGCTACGCCCTCGAGCACCCGGTCTTCCCGCCTTTCTCCTGGCTGATCCAGTACGTTGTCTTACCGAACTTCACATTGTTCGGCTACGCCACACTGCTGGTCGAGTTCAGCCTCGGCGCGTTCCTCATCGTCGGCCTTCTCACCCGCTTCTGGGCAGCGATTGGCATCATCCAGACCCTGGCGATTACCCTGTCCGTCCTGAACGCACCCAACGAATGGCACTGGTCCTACTACCTCATGCTCGCCGTGCACGCCGTGCTGCTCGCCACGGCCGCCGGCAGATCCGCAGGGCTCGACGGCCTGCTCCGTCCGCACTGGCGCACCTCGTCAAACCGCCTGGCCAAGTGGGCGCTGAGGGCATCATGACCGGTCACCGCGATATCTCCCGGGCCCGGCTGGAACCGGAAACCCGACGACGTTCAGTGGCGCTCAGTGCCGTTACCGCGGCAAGTGCCGTCTTCGCACTCATCGACTACGACCCGCTCAAACTGGTGCCTGTCAATCCGGCACAGGCCGTGACCCTTCTCGTTCTTGCCCTCATCGCTTTAACCGGCACCTTGCTCCGGCTGCGCGCCCTGCTGTTCGGCGTCGGTGCAGTAATGATCGTCGTAGGTCTCCTCCGCCTCATCACGTACGGAGAGTGGTTCGAGCAGACAGCCGGCAGCGTCGGGACTGCAGCACTGCTGACCGGACTCGGCATGGCCTTCATCGGTATCATGCTCGCCGGTGACCAAACACCACCTGAGCGACGAGCAACGCCCACCGGGCCGGACTAGTAGCTGTGGCCGGCGGAGCCTTGAAAGTCCCGACGCGAGTCCCGCCATACGTGGACCGGCCAGGGACCGAACCACTTCGGCGTACCTGGACCCCGGGCCCCCCGGAGTCATCGACATGACCGGCCTCTACAGGTGCCGGGCCATCGAGCTTCCGGTGGTGTGCGCCCCATGGACGGTCAAGTCCACGGTGGCCGGGCCAGCTCTGGGCACAAGCAAGGTTTTGCTCGAAATGTCGGCACAGCTAGGGGCAGCAGCGGCCGCAGCTGCTGCCCGGCCCGTCAGCACTCTTCCCGGCTTCGAGGAACAGCAATGAGGCCAACGCTGCAGCTGCGGGTGGCGGTCTTCGCCAAGGAGTGCCGGCCTGGCCGGGTGAAGACCCGGTTGTCTCCGCCGTTGACGCCTGATCAGGCCGCCGACCTGGCACAACGCAGCCTCAGCAGGACCCTCGATACCATCAGGGTCTTGCCTGTAAGCGAACGGCTGCTGGTGATGGACGGGACACCGAGCGCCCGGGATGCCGCAGGATTCGCGGTTATGGCCCAGACCGGCGGCCCGCTAGATGAACGGCTCGCTGCAATCTGCGACGAAACCACCGGCCCGTTGCTGATAGTTGGCATGGACACACCCCAGATTTCAGCGGCGCATCTTGCCCCGCTACTCATGGACTGGTCTGCCGCGACTCCCCAACACGATGCCTGGCTGGGACCGGCCGAGGACGGCGGCTTCTGGGCGCTGGCCCTCCGCCGGCCTGAGGGCGCGCTGGTCCGTGGAGTGCCGATGTCCACGGATAAGACCGGATCGGAACAGCTCTCCCGGCTGGCGGCGGGCGGACTCTCAGTGGGGCTGCTAGCTGTTCTGAGGGACATGGACCGCATCAATGATGCACGGGAGATCGCCGCGGAAATCCCGGGCACCGAGTTCGCAGCCGCGGTGGCGGCCGCGATCGAAAAAATACTAGTCATGGGCCGCCGTGACAAGCCCGCGGACCGGGTTACATTCCCCGGGCCGGCCCAAGTGCAGCATCGAACGCCGGCGCCGGGTTCAGGCTCGCGGACACTTTGACGGCGAAGCAGGTACGCAGGAGAGCCCGCGTCCCTGCGGGGGTCGCGGAACGCTCCGGGCGTGTTGACCTTGCGCATCGGGTCGTGCGACTTATTCCGTGCCGTTGTCCTGCGCTTCGAGATGCATGGCCATGGCTTCAGCGGCCTGGTTCCAGCGTGCTGTCAGGGCCTGTCTGCTGAGCGGTTCGAACAGGCTGGTCAGTACTTTTTCGACTGCATCGTATGCGGCGTCTTTGGCCCGTTCCTGCGCCGCCGGGCTGTAGTATTTCATGCCCTTTGTTCGACGCCGCAGCCCAAAAGGATGCCCGGCTTGGTCACCCCAGGTCAATCCCCGGGAGTCCCTACCCTGCGCATCCCCGGTCCCTTACAGGGTTGTCCGGCGGGGCCGAGTTCAGCGCCCCCGACTTTGAAGCCCAGGGCAGGGCCGGCGAACCACTCATCGCTCCCAGCTCGCACCTGCGCCTGGCGCATCCCTCGCACAACAACGGGGTGCGGATGCTCCGCCGCGGGTACAACTACACGGACGACTCCGACGGGCCGGGTCACCTGGACGCCGGCCTCTTCTTCATCGCCTTCGTCAAGGATCCCCGCACCCACTACGTGCCCATGCAGCTCGCGATGGCCCGGAATGACACCTTGGCGGTGGAATACCTGGAACACACCGGCTCCGGGCTGTTCGCTGTCCCGCCGGGAGTCCAGCCCGGCGGGTAAGTCGGTGGGGGTCTCTTCGCGATCTGACGCAGCACCGCCTTCACCGATGCGCCTGCCTGACAACGCCCCGGCCCACTCCGCCCGGGCGCCGGGTCGCGGGTTCAACGCCGCCGGCAACGCGGAACCAGGAAGCGGAGGCGCGGGTTCCACGCCGCCGGCAACGCGGAACCAGGAAGCGGAGGCGCGGCGACGAGCAGCCGTCCGGCTGTTTCGGGGGCTTCCCCGGCGGGAGCAGGGTCTGGTTCGCCGCAGCCGGGGTCTCCTTCTGCTGTTTCGGGTGCGGGCACGGCGGGTTCCCCGTCGGCTGCGGCGTTGATGGTGTGCGGGGAGGAAACCCGGGCAAATATCGTCCGGATCCTGGCGATGTCATCCGCCCCCGGCACGACCGATTCCTGGGTCGACAATCTGTATACCTGCACCTATGCCCTGACTCAAGGGTCCTTCGTGCTGTCTGTGAAGGAAGCCGCGGACCCGGATGCTGCACACGCGTATGTTCGGGATCTGCAGCGGAGCACGGATGCGGCCGCCCCGATCGAGGGGCTGGCGAATCTGGGGTTCCCGGCCTTCCAAACGCCAACGTCCGCAGCCTTCGTTAAGGACAACTTCGTCCTGACGGTGGACGCGGCGGCCCTGCCGGAAACGCTGGGACCAAACCAGGTCACCCGCGCCGCATTCGCTTACCAGGTCGCCACCACGGTACTGGCCTGCTGGTCCGAATATGTCCTACACAACTGGCAGAAACAGAACCCCAGGGGTTTCCGGAGGTGTGTTTGAGCTGGTGGGTGCCCTGTTCCGAGGCGGAAAAGTATTTCTTTATCCCTCCCATCCGTGACGTGGAGCACAACGAACCGTTAGAGTCACCACCATGGGCGTGACCATCAGGGGAGCGTCCATTTCCGATGGAGGAAAAAGTCATGAAGAAATCCGCTTTCCTGATCGCCCCGGCCCTGGCCTTGGGCGCCCTCGCACTCTCCACCAGCCCGGCCCTCGCCGCGGACAACACGAACTATCAGGCGAACCTTGCCGCGATCAACGGCAGCAACGCCACAGGCACGGTGATGATCACCGTCAGTGGCGACCAGGCCACAGTGACCGAAAAAGTCTCCGGGCTAGCTGCCATGTTCAACGGCAGCCCCTACCCGCACGTCCAGCACATCCATATCGGTGCGAAGGGTACCTGCCCTGACATGTCCGCTGACACCAACAAAGACGGAGTGATTAGCACCACCGAAGGCGCCCCCGCTTACGGTGGCATCGGCACGACCCTGTCCACCAGCGGAGACACGAGCCCCGCAGCCGGTACCGACCTGAAGGTTGCCGGGATGGGTGCCTCCTACACCTATAACAGGACCTTCACCCTGGACGCCAAAACCGCTGATGCCCTCAAGGCCGGCACCGCCGTCGTCGTCGTCCACGGCCTGGACCCGGCCACCTTGTCCGACGCAGCGCAGAAGGCCCCCAGCGACCTCGTGCCCTCCCTGCCCCTGGCCGCCACGTCACCTGCCCTGTGCGGAACCCTGAAAGCCATGCCCGCAGGGGCCCCCGGCACCGGCATCACCACGCCCGCCCCTGCCGGCCCTGATCTCGGTCTGCTGGCCGCAGGTGGCGGCCTCGTCATGGCCGCCGGCGGCGCGTACGCAATCCGCCGCAAAATGGCAGCCTAGGGTCTGGGAAGACTCGGGGAACAAGCAGGGAACTGATGGGATCTGAAAACAGCCGCCGCCGTGGACGCTTCAGCGCGTCCGCGGTGGCCGCGCTGCTCCTGGCCGGCGGCATCACCACCATCGGGCTGGGACTCCACGCCGAACCACCCGCACCGGGGCCAACGACCAGCGTGTCCTTGCCGTCGCCGTCACCTGGCGCTGCCACTGCTGCGGCAGCACCCATTCCGGACCCGCTGACCGCACCGGCCCCGCCTAACCCGTCTTCCGTGGCTGTTCCGTCCGCGCCGGACACGGCTCTGCCCGCGTCCGCGCCGGATCGGGTTGAGGTCCCCTCCATCGGCGTGAACGCGGCCCTGACCCCTGTGGGCAAGCAGGCCAACGGGGAAGTTCAGACCCCGTCCGGGGAACCGGGCTCACCCGGTGGCTGGTACCAGGACTCGCCCACCCCGGGCCAGACGGGGTCCGCGGTCATCCTCGGCCACGTCAACACCACCAGCAGCGATGTGGGGCTGTTCTACCGGCTCCATGAGCTCACCCCGGGCCAGACCATCACCGTCACCCGCGCGGACCACACCGCCGCGGTCTTCACGGTGGACAAAGTCGATGTCTACCACAAATCAACTTTCCCGACCGTGGAGGTCTACCAGAACGCGGACCGGCCCGAAGTCCGGCTGATCACCTGCGGCGGGTACGACCCCACCACGCGGGAGTACCTGGACAACACCGTCGTCTACGCCCACCTGACCTCCAGCCACCCCGCCTGAATCCGGAACCACTGCCCCTGCTTCCACCAGGAGCGCCCGTCAGCTCCCTGAAAGGGAACAATCATGAAGGCGACAAAAATCCCTCAACGTCTTACCGTTGCCCTGATCGGCGCGGCCACCGTCATCGGTGCCAGCGCCTGCGGGACCACCCAAGGAGCGCCCAGCTCATCACCTGGGTCTCCGACGTCAATGCCTTCCTCGTCCGCTTCCATGGACCCCGGAATGGGAGCTTCGCCGATGACACCGTCAACGGGAGCCCCAAACGCGTCCACCGGGACGGCGGCTGACGTGACGATCCATATCAAGTCCTTTGCCTATACCGGCCCGGACAGCGTCCCGGCCGGGGCGAGCGTGACGGTGATGAACATGGACTCTCAAGCCCACACCGTCACCGCTGAGGACGGTTCCTTCGACGCGGTCGTCAAAGCCGGGACCAGCACCACTTTCACCGCCCCCGCCAAGGCAGGCACCTACGCCTACCACTGCACCTACCACTCCAACATGCAAGGAACCCTGACCGTCAAATGAGCCAGGACCACACCCCAACCCACGGCGCCCGAGCCCCGGAGCCGGGCCGCCGCGGCCTTGGCAGCGTTGCGGGTCTCGTCCTGCGGGTCCTTGCAGCGGCCGCTCTCTTTGTGGACGCCATCGTGCACGCCCGCCTAGCAACGGGCTACCAGTCCGCCGCCCCGGAAGGCTTCGGGGAGGGCAACCTCTTCCTCGCCGAAGCCGTCGCCGCCGCGGCAGCCGGACTCTACGTCCTGATCCGCGGCAGCCGCCCCGCCTGGCTCCTTGCCCTACTCACCGCCGGCGGAGGGCTGGCCGTCCTGCTGCTCTACCGCTACATCGATATTCCGGCGTTCGGGCCGTTCCCGGCCATGTATGAACCCGTCTGGTTTTTCGATAAGACCCTCACCGCCCTCGCCCAGGGCGCCGCGGCCCTCCTCGCCGCCACCGCCCTGACCCTGGACCGGCGATCCCGGCCAAAAACTGTCTCCGGTACGTCCGCCACCACCGGCAGAGACACGCCCTGACACCGAAAATTCCTGTTTAGTGGAGCACGTGGAGATAGAAAGTGCCATGCACTCCCTGGACCAATGTCCTGGAGGTTACCGACATCCTCCTCAGCTTCCTTGCCAAGTACCTCGACAGAAAACGGAGAAGAAAAATGACCGGATCGAACACGTCAGAGCGCGCGCAGCAGTTGAAAGCGCTGCATGAGGCCCCGGAGATCCTGCGGGTTGTCAACGTCTGGGATGCCATCAGCGCGGCCACGGTCGCGGCGCTGCCGGAGACCAAGGCAATCGCGACCGCCGGCCACTCCATCGCCGCCGCGTACGGCTACGCGGACGGGACGATGCCCCTGGAGATGGCGCTGGCAGGGGTCAAAACAATCGTGGACGCCGTTGATCTTCCCGTCACGGCCGATCTTGATGATGGTTACGAGAACCCGGCCGAGACGATTCGCAGGGCAATCGCGCTCGGCGTCGTCGGCGCCAACGTGGAAGACCGGCTTCGGCCCTTCGATGAAGCCGTCGCCCGCGTGCACGCCGTCATGGCAGCTGCCCAGGCCGAGGGCATAGCCTTTCAGCTGAACGCCCGCACCGACGCGATCGCGAGGGGCGGTGACCGGCCTATCAAAGACAGCATCGATGACGCCATCACCCGGGGCCGCGCATACCTGGACGCCGGTGCCGCGCTGGTGTTCGTCCCGGGAGCACTGACCCGCGAGGTCATCGAGCCGCTGGTCGAGGGACTCGGGCGCGGAAAGCTATCAGTGATCGGCGCACCAGGTGCCCTGCCGGCAGCCGAGCTGCAGTTACTTGGGGTGGCCCGTGTCTCCTACGGCCCCTTCACCCAGCGTGTCGCCCTGCGCGCAATCCGCGACCTCGCCACCGATCTGTACTCGACCGGTGTCATTCCCGCCGACACCCCGCCCCTGAATTAGCTACACGACCACCCATCGGCTCGGCCGCATGAATCTGGTGCGTGTCATCGCAGCGCTTCATGCGGTCTACGCCGACCAAAGACCCGGTCATTCTGTGTCTCATGAACCCGCAACATACGCCGGTGTATCCCCGTGCCCGTCCCGGACCGGAAGTGCAAAGGCGAGTGGTTTTTCGGTCTGCGGTGAGCAGTCCTTAATTGGGCAAGAAGAACTCCAACGCGATACCGTCCGGGTCTTTGAAGTTCAGTGCCGTGCCATACGGGGCATCTACGGGTCCGCTGTGGATCACGCCGATGTTATCCAGATGCGCGGCCCATTCGAGGAGTTCCTCTGCGCTGGCCACGGAAAAACCCGCATGGTCCAGACCTGGATTGCGCTCACTGAAGCGGCCCTCCCCGGAAGCTGCGCGATGCTCTGTGAGTCCCAGTGACGCCCCTCCACCAAGATCGAATTTACTTCGAACAAACGGCCCATCGAGCATCGTCCCGGTGGGCGATGTACCCCATAGGCGGGAGTAGAAGGCGACGCTGACCTCGAGGTCGGTCACGGTAAGAGCGAGGTGGTCAATGGCAGGCGACGCGGGCATCAGGACTCCTAGTGGGGAAGGCGGGGAAGAGTCCGCCGAGGTATAAGCCCACATCGTCTCACAGGTCCTGCGGACGCCGCTTTCAACCCGGCGGACACAAATCCCCGCGACGCACCCCCGCCGCAACGGCTGCAGGTCGCTGATTTATGAGCGTCGGCCTTTGATGGGGCGCAGGTATCCAGCGAGTACGGATCTATCCTCTATTTCGTAGCCCCGATGGCCCCAGACAGAAGCGACCCTAACGCTGGATACTTTACATTTTCACATTCCCCGAACTTCAAGTCACACGTCCCCTAACGATCGCCCAAGTTCAGTGGGACCGTGCAGGCTTTCGCCACTCGTGGTTAGCGCCCGGGACGACATCGGCGGCCACTGCCTCTGCGGCCACCGCCGCCTGCGGCTCTGGATCGATCCTGCGGCCGAATTCCTCTTCCGCGGCAGTCTCGATGCCGGGGCTTTCAGTCGACTACTAACGAATTTCTTCTGGATCGAATTGAGCCTGGCTTCGTTTCTTGCGGCGGGACTGGTGGAGATAACGGTATATCTCGCTCGACACGCTAGGCGGTGAGCGTGGCGGGGTGGAAGCTCGATATGGCCGCGAGACGAGAGGCTGTGCCGAGTGCGTAAACCGTGGACAAGGAAACAGAACAACCGAGGCCGACGCTGCCTGCGAGCTGGTCAGGATGGCGAAGGAACGGGGGCGCTTAATTTGGCCGCGTTCGACCACAGGTGTGCCTAGGGGGCTTGGGTGCCCTTCAAGGTGGCCGCTACCCTGTTGCTGTCGGATTCGAAGCGGGAGAGCAGCCGCAATAGGTCGTGGCGGTCTTCCTCGTTCCAGTCGCTGAAATTACATCGATCAGGGTGTTGCCCGAATGCCGTAGCGCGGCGCCGGCCCGTTTCCCGGCCATGCGAGCCTGATCAGCGAGACGCGCATATCCCTTGGGTCGTCTGATCTTCCAACCAGTCCTGCTTCTTGGAGGCGTGCGGTGATTGTGGAGATGTTGGAGGCGCCTGTGACCATTCGCTCTGCCAGGGCCGACGGGCGTTGGGGGCCGGAGTTGTTCAGGATGCTGAGCCGTGTCAGGGCTCCGGAGTCCAGTGCCGCGTATCGCAGTATGCCGTGTCGGCATTCCTTCATCGCGTGTTCGCGGGCGATCTCCACGGCGGCGTTCAGATCCTTCTCGACGGCGTCCGGGTGGTGGGCAGTGACTTCCAGGACGACGTCCGAGTGGCTCTTGATCATCATGGTCTCTTTCTCGGCGGATGTGCCGGGGCTCTCAACCGGCACAGGTTCCGGGATCCGGGTACGGCAGGGAAAGCGGAAAGCGGTGACTCCAGAGGGGTTGCCCAGCATTCTCTGATGGGGCGGGGCCGGCCGCAGTATTCGGCGGGCTGGATCGGCGGAAGCAATCTGCTTCAGATCCGCTGCCACAGTCGCCTCGTCAAGCGTTTCGGGAACGAAGGCGCAGGACGCTCCGGCGTCCAGGAAAGCCTTACAGCGTTCGATGGCGTCAGCACGGCCGACGGGCGCGTGTCCTGTCCGGAGGAACGCGTCCGTTCGGGCATGGAGGAGAGGACGAAATCGATCTCCTCGCGCTTCTTGGCCAGGAGGGGATCGCCCATCTGCTTCACGGTCTCCGCCAGCGGGCGCATCCGGTCCTCAATGTTGGACCCGACGACCCCTGCACCGATGGCCCACCGCAGGGTATCCCCCAGGTTGCCGTAGCCCGCTTCCAGATCGGGACTGACCGTCCCGGACCCTGGGCAGCATCTGCCAGGACGTAGCATAACGGATTGGTCACGGTATCTGGTGAACCCATCCGGGGTGGGGGGTGTTCCCGAAGTACTCCTGACAGACCAAGCCGGACC
>NZ_JASBRC010000028.1:0-13897 GCF_029960715.1 Arthrobacter sp. AL05 | reverse complement strand
AACGGCTTTACCGGCCACCACCGAATGCCTCGGCATAGTCACGGGCTCGGCATAGATCGACCTATGCGGATGTCCGCATAGATCGATGACATCGGACTCTTGCCGGTCGGAACCGACGCGGCCGAGGGCCTCTACCGCCTCGTCGATGCCGCCTACGAGAAACGCTCCATCGCGGTCTCCTCAAACCTGCACCCCGCCGGCTTTGACGAGCTCATGCCCAAAACCCTCGCCACCGCCACTGTCGACCGGCTGCTGCACCACGCGCACGTCTGCCAGACCTCAGGAGAATCGATCCGCCTCAGCCAGGCACTGGCCGGAAAAGGAGTCACGCCAATGAACTAAACCCAAAACCCAACATGGCCAACGCCACCGAACACCCGGTGGGCAGATCTCGTGGCCATGACTGGGCAGTTTTCATGGCCACCAGCGGGCATTTTTGCTGGCCGTCCATGGGCACAAACTATTGGCCATTGACACCTCGGGACCAGGGCAACCAAAGTTTGCTCAGTGGGGCCAGGAATAACCGTCATGTTGGGGCCAAAAAAGGTTGACATAGTCACATGCCTGGATCAAGGGTCCCGCTATCGTCATCGACGCTATCGCCATCTACTGAGTGCCCTCCTCCACCAGGTAGCCTGCGGTCTCATGTTGGGAAGCAAGGTTGCGGTGAACGTTCTTTAGTCGACGCGGAGAGGATGGCTAATAGCGGGGAACCTGCCCAATTCCGAGCAGAGCAATGGAAGGTAGCACTACTTTTTGAGCTTCCCCTTCTGGGACTGCTAATCCTGGTACTGCTGGGCACAGCCGGCCTTACGATTCTCGGTGTCGCCGAGCTTAAAGCGAAGACGTCATCGAGCGCGCGGTAGGGGACCGATGCTTACGGTGAGTCAGACCCCGTAGGTGATGCCACCTATATCCTCACTGGCTTACGGGCGGCGGGTCCAGGGTCCGTCGCTGTGCGTGAGGGCTTGGCAACTACATAGGATTTGTGAATGAGCCGCAATCAGCACAACGTGGAAGTTTTCCGAGACGAGATAATCGCCGCAGCCGCAGAGCTACGTGCTGTGACCCGCGCAGAACAGGACAAGCAGCGAATAGGAGTTGCAGACTGGCTCGACGAACAGTTCATCGGTATCTCAGACCCGCGCGTTCTGCTTGAAGCAACGCGGAATGCCCTTACCTTGTACCAAGGCGGCATGGGGTCGTTCCAGGATGTCGGTAACGGGGCCTCGTCGCACGCGGTCAGTCGGCTGCGTAGTGCGCTGGTGCGTGGGCTCGATGCTGGCGTTCGCGACTCGTGAACGTGCTCGTGGCGGCTCAGTGGCGTCCTCGAGGTGTCACGGGCTTATCTCTTGTCTGTGACTTCCGTGGTAGTCCGCCGGGACCTGATGGTGGCCAGTCCGAATACGCTGCCTGCTGCGGTCAGGAAGAAGAACAGGACCAGCAGCGGGCCCGATAACCCTGGAAAGAGCGGGTTGCTGCCGGACAGAACGATCGAAGCCAATAGCCCCATCATCGACATGCAGAAAAGCGACCCTAGTGCTCTCTGCATGCGGCTCTGCCGAAACAATAGTGACTTGCTTGGAGTGGCCATGGATATCTACTCTCTGGAAAAAATGGCAGCAGCATGTAGGTTCCATCTGCCGTGGCGGCCTTCCGCGGCCCACGCCGGAACAGTGGGTGGAACTGGTCGGTCATACCGGCCGCTGAGGACGACCACGGAGAAGGACCAAGAGAATTGCAGTAACGACAGCTGCGGCGATTCCGCCCAGAAGATCTGACCAAAAGATGACAGGCAGCTTGGTAATAACGAACAGCAGTTGTACCAGTGCGCTCAAGCCGGCAATCCCGACGCCGGCGATCAATAGTCTCGTTCTATGGTCCATGCCGTCCCCCAATGCGGTGGGCTGTTCCGCAGCCCGTTCGCAGCCAGCCTATATGACGGCTTATTCTCGCTCCGGGCTGAGAATGTCGTGCAGACGAGTGTGGAAATTCCGTGCAGACGACTTTGGAGACTGACAGAAAGTTGCTCAATTCCTTTCTTAGGGTTGGTCAGAACTGGTTTTCGAAATGAACGGTGGTCGAAACCGCTTGAGAAGGGTTTTTGACGCGTCCGGCGATGTGATTGGGTACGCGAGGGGCAGCACCCGTGGGCTGTCCCTGGATTCCCAGGTTGATGCTCTCGTTGGCGCCGGGCTGTGCGAGTATTCCAGGAGTACGCCTCCGGCGCGACCCAGGCGCGGGCGCGCTGGAAGGAGTCTGCAGCCTGGCAATGACGCGCGTCGCCCCGGACGCGGGTGAGGCGGAGTCATGCATCCGTGTCGTCGCCGGCACCGAGCGGTCGGTGACTGGACCCCACCTCTAAGCCCGCCGACGCCGTACCAACTCCCGCGGCACCACTCACACAGAGAAGAGCACCTCATCATGACCACCGTCCTCGTCGCCGGAGCCACCGGTGACCTCGGCCACCGGATCGTCCGCGAGCTGCTCGCCGCCGACCCCGCCGCCTTCGTTCGCGTTCTGACCCGCCCCGGCGGCGGACACGCCCAGGCCATGTTCGGGGAGCGGGACCGCGTTGAGATTCGCGAGGCCGCATATACGGACCACGTCGGCCTCGTCGACGCCCTCTTCGGAGCCGACATCGTCGTGTCCGCAGTCAGCGGCGCGCGCTCCGTCATCCTCGACGCCCAGCAGGCGTTGCTAGCTGCAGCCGTTGAGGCCGGTGTGACACGCTTCATCCCGTCCGACTACTCGGCTGATTATCGGCGTGTCACCCCGGGCAGCAACCGCAACTTCGAGCTGCGCAGGGAGTTCGCCGCCGACGTCGATGCCACTCCGCTCCACACGACGTCCGTGCTCAACGGCGCCTTTGCGGACATGCTGACCGGACAGGCTCCGATGGTCCTGTTCAGGCGGCACAAGATCCTCTACTGGTCCTCGCCGGACCAGGTTCTGGACTTCACTACCAAGGACGACGTCGCCCGCACCGTCGCTTATGTGGCACTGGACGACGCCGCGCCACGCGTCGTCGAGGTGGCCGGGGACCGGGTAACAGCCCGAGGTATCGCGCGGATCATGACCGAGCTCACTGGCGCTGCCTTCACCACCCAATGGGCAGGTACCACGGGAATGCTGTCCGGCATGGCCCGGATCGGGCGTCGCGTATCAAATGGCGAGGAGGCGACCTTCCCTGCCTGGCAGGGTATGCAGTACTTCGTCAGTATGTTCAGTGGCGAGGCTCAACTGCATCATGTGAACAACGACCGCTACGGGCCGCAGGCTTGGACGAGCGTCCGTGACGTCCTTGAGGCGCACGTGAAGTACGGTGCGACCAAGGGCTGATGACGGCGACAGCTACTCAGATCGGCCCGCGGCTGTGACTTTTAGTCGGACTTGGCGGATAAATCGCTGTTTGGATTGGCGGTTTGTCGTTCCGCGTGGGTTGCCATTAACGGGTGAGTGGCAGTTCATGGGACGGCGCGCGTTGGGGGCTGATCGGCCGAGCGGGGGGTATGTCTCCTGATGTATCCGTTGACTCCGCCGCTGCAGGTCTCGCCGGGTTCGGGTGTTTGTGGACCCTGCTGAAATGCTTTGTTGGATGCCGGCAGCCGCGGATCTGCCGGGTCTGTGACGCTTAGTTGTTTTCCCCAGGCGGTTTCTTCGATGCGGGATCCCTGGCCGGGAAAGGGCTGACCAGGACGTGGCTTTGGTTGGTTGCAAGCCGGGGGAGCTTGGCGATGTCATCGGCGGGTAGTCCGGGTTGGTAGCTGATCCAGACTGCACCGTGTTCGAGGGAGTGTGGACGCTTGCTTGTTTGAGTGACGGGCTGCTGGTCCGCTGCGGGCCGCCTACGGCGCGGTCGTTGAGGGCTTCTGGGAGAGGGTGCCTTGGAGGATGCCGCCGTGGAAGGTCCAGGCGGCGACAATGATCCAGGCGGCGACTAACAGGGTCTAGCCGGCGATGGCCATCACGTCGAAGGCGGCGAGGTGGGTGTGGGCGGCGAGGCCGGTCAGGCCGGTGACGCAGGTTCCGATGGGGAAGGTGTAGGACCACCAGGTCAGGGAGAACGGCTGGCACTGGCGTCCGGTGCGGATGGTGATGGCGGTTGCGAGTCCGGCCCACATGAGCGCGAAGCGCAGGACCGGCGCCCCGTACAGGACACCGAAGGTTTCCATCGCCCGGGCCAAGGTCCCGGACACGGCGAGGTGGGCGTTTCCGCTCACGAGGTTCGCGGCGGTGATGGACTGGCCCTGCGGGCCCAGCACGATCCACAAGTATGAAACCAGCGACCTCGCGAAGCAGGGAAGTTCGGCTGCCTAAAACGACCGTATCTGCTACAACAACCAAGCGCGTCCAAAAGTGTCAGTTTCAGAAGTCGCCTGCACTGGATTCCTTGGAACTACGGGGCTTATGCAGCCGACTCCTGACACGGAAGTGTTCGAAGCCGTCTGCACCAACCGTCGTTTCGTCTGAAGCCGCGTGCACCAACTGTCATTCTGTCCGAAGTCGCCTGCACGAACCGTCGTTCTGTCCGAAGTCGCCTGCACGAACCGCCACCGACGTCCGGGACTTTCGGCCGTTGGGCTGGGTCTCGGCGGTCAGCGTCGCCGGCGGACGGGGCGGCAGGTAACGGTAGAGGCTGGAGCGGGTGATACCGGTGGCTTCGACGATCTCGGAGATGGGCTGATTTTCCTAATCGCGAAGGTGAGCGGCGTAGGCTAGCTTCGCTGGATCGATCGCGCTGGGCCGGTCGATCCTTTTGCCTTTAGTGACAGCAACGGCACGCGCGTGAGCTGCGCGTTCGATCGCGTAGGTTCGTACCATTTGGCCGAAGAGTGCGAGCATCACAACTGCCGACTGCGACATGGGATCTTCTGGATTGGCGAAATCAACCCGGATCGGTCAGCCAGGTACGTATGACCCGGTAACTCTGACCGAACGATGGTCCGCGGAGCGGACATCGCAGCCTTGACGACACT
Source organism: Arthrobacter sp. AL05 (assembly GCF_029960715.1). Lineage (NCBI taxonomy): Bacteria > Bacillati > Actinomycetota > Actinomycetes > Micrococcales > Micrococcaceae > Arthrobacter > Arthrobacter sp. AL05. Next base: position 8,918 of record NZ_JASBRC010000028.1, on the reverse strand, counting down.
CACGCGGCCGCGGAGGCTACTATCACCGGTATGGAAAAAGACGGGCAAGCCAACGATTTTCGGCGGCTACTCGGCCTGGTCGACGGCGCGGGGGACATCACGGATTTACTGGACAGGATGGCCGCGTTGGCTGCGGCGACAATGGGCCGGGCGACTGGGGCGCGGATCGGGTGCGTGCTGACCCTGCGGCTGCACAAGCTCAGCCCTACCGTCACCGGCAGCAGCGACGCGGCAGCGGAGAGAAGATGGGCCCGATACAGCGGCGAACCCGTCGCAGCGGGAAACGCTGCCGCGTTGGCCGTGCCTCTTCAGCTGCGCCAGGACGCGACTGCAGTTCTGAACTTTTACGCCCCCGCCACGGGTCTGTTTATCGGGGGTGCCGTTGGCGTGGCAGTCGACTTTGCGGACGCGGCCAGTGATGCCCTACGCCTGAGCATCAGGATCGCCGCGGCGGATCTGCTCAGCCGTAATCTGAAGGCCGCAATGGAGGGCAGGACAGCGATCAACATGGCCTGCGGGGTGATCATTGCGCAGAGCCGGTGTTCGCAGGAGGAAGCCTTCGGTATCCTCCTGCGGGCCTCGACCAGCCGCAACCAGAAGTTGCACTCCGTTGCCACGGAGATCGTCGCGCGCTTCTCCGGCACCACCGGAACGACAACCCACTTCGAGGCCTAACCACCCGTCAAGCCCGCAGGACCTGCCACGATCGCAAATTCGTCGAGGGCACAACGCATTTGAGGCGATGCTCTCTCTGGCCCGGCGCCGCCTCGTCGACTTGGGTAATGCCCGGGACGGCACCCCTGCACTCCTGTTGTTGCTGGACTGCAGGCTGCGTGATGCCTCCTTAGCCGCTGTAGGAGGCGAGGTGCGGCAAGTGGAGTTCGGCCAGGCGTTCATTGAGGACCGCCGCCAGCAGGTCGCAGTCGTGGGCTGGCAGCGGAGCCAGTCCGTTCAGATATGCATCGACGACCCACAGGCCCTGGTTGCCCCCGTACGCGAAGTACGCCAACCATGCTTCAGGGACCTCGAGGCCTGTGAGCAGGAACGCAATATGCATCAGTTCCTGCTGGTTGTTATCCATCAGAACCCACACCCTCTGCCCTCCCGAACTTCGCAGAAGGGCGGGATGAAGGCCGTTGCTTGGTCGCAGGACAAGCATTCCTGCGGTCTCTCATTAGGCTACAACTTTGCCCGTACAGCGGCCATTGTCTTTTCATCGGGCCGCCGCGCACTGCAGTGTTCCCGCCCGGATGGCCGGAAGCTGGCATGACCGGGCGCCAGCCAGGGGACGATACGGGCCTCGCTGCGCTCGGTCGACACAAGCATTCTTTTTCCTTTCTTCTGAGGTCCGTTGGATCATACGTGCCCGCTCCACCGGCGCAACGGGCCTGCGCACGGCCGCGCAGCCGATCGCCTGTGCTCGGCGCTGCGCTGATTTCCTCCCACGAACCATCAATCGCTTGCCCTTCGGCTTGCCCCGGTTCTGCCGGGCACAGCTACGCGATGCTCCGCCAGCACGCAAACCACATGGTGGGGGAGAGGACACCAAGTATTTCCGGCGCCCGCCCCGCCCCAGCGAAACTGAACATCACCTCATGAACACAAAATCCATGACCAGGACGGTCACGACCGACAACGCGGTACCGGAGCGGACACCGCGTATGTTGAGCCAGGGATCCGGCGCATCACCACGGGAAAGGCCCGCCAGGACGACTTAGCGCGCAGCCACGGAGGGGCGCGTAAAGCTGCCGCCGAACATAGAAAGGCAGGGGCCCGCTCTACGCAGTCCGCGCCGAAGAACTCCACTCCCAGGCGGGGACACTTGCCCCGGAGAAGGGACGGCACCAGTTGCCTGTCGAGTCCCTGGCCAATCCCGAGCTGGCCCATGCATTGCAGACCGCCACACAGCAAAGACCCCCATGGCTCTGGAAGCAGCGGGCACTCCCGTGGAGAAACGACTGTTCCTTATCGGTAGGAACGGGATCAACGGGCCCGACATTGATCAGCTGCGCAAGGAAACGACCGTGATCGTCAACGGCGCCGGCACCTCGCATTTCGAGGATCCCTCGTTCGTGAAAGTCGCCAAGGAAATTCTCGCAGCCTAGCTCCTGGCGGAAGGCGGGTTCAAAGGCTCGGCGCGGATGTCAGTGGGTCAGCGGTACCGACGGGTCGAGAAGGAACTCTTCGCCCGCGTGGAGGGCGTCGGGCGCGAGATCGAGAACTGCGTCACCGGCAACGACCGCAGCCGGATCAAAGACCAGGGTGGCAAAACGGAGAGTGCGTCGGCCGTCGGCTATGGATCGGCCGGATACCACGAGAAATTCGCGGAATCCCTGGCAAAAACCGGCGCGAACGAAGCCCGGCTCCGCGGGCGCCTCGCAGCGGTACGCAGCGAGGGCACACACTCCGGGGCGGCGCCCACCATGGGTAAGGGCGCCACAAGGGCCGCAAGGTCGAGCGCGTGTCGGGAGGCAACCGTCGGTGCTTGTAGGGGCTAGAGAGGCTTGACCCGCTCGGCTTTTTTGGTTGCGGAAGGAGCTGAAACATGGTTTTTCTCACGGAGCCGGGCGGGCCAGGCGGTCTGGGCCTGGCCCGCGCGGGGTCGGGTGGATGCCTTTATGCGGGAAGTTCCAGTTCCCAGTCCTTGACGTCCGCTACCGGAGCGAAGAGCCTGGTGTCGAGCTCGTCGAAGGCGAGGTTGTTGCGTACCCGGTGGGGCCAGTTCCGGTTCGCGAGGGCTGCTTTGCCCAGGGCGACGACATCGGCGTCCCCGTCACGGAGCAAGGAGACGGCGGTTTCGGGGTCGTCGAGGTTGCCGTTGGCGATGATCGTTATTCCCGAGTACTTCTTGGCCAGGGCGGCAAGGGACTCCGTGCCGTTTTCGAAGGCCGGGGCCGCGGCCCTGTATTCGGTGGTGTGGATAAAATCGATCCCGGTAGCACCGAGGGTTTCAAAGATGATTCGTGCTTCTTCGGCGCCACCGCTCCACCGGTGGTCATTGTCACTGACCTTGGCCTGGGAAATACGGATTCCCACGCTCATGTCCGGACCCACGGCCTCGCGGACGGCGCGGCAGATTTCGGCAGCGAAACGCACCCTGTTCTCGGGTGAGCCGCCGTAGTTGTCGGTCCTGGTGTTGAGGTAGTCGGTGAGGAACTGGTCAAGCAGATACCCGTTCGCGCCGTGGATTTCTACGCCGTCGAATCCGGCTGCCTTAGCGTGCAGTGCAGCCGTGACGAAGCCGTCGCGGACCTCGTCCATCTGGGCCGCGGTGATCTGCCCGGGAACGGGGTAGGGGCCTTCTCCGCGGTAGAAGGCCAATTGTTCACCCTTGGGGGCGATCGCGGAGGGACCAATGGTGGAGTCCACGAACCGGTTTCCCTGGGTCTGGGCCCCTGCATGCATGAGCTGGGCGAAGATCCGGGCGCCGGCGGAGTGGACCGCCTCGACGACCTTTATCCAGGAGTGTGCTTGTTCTTTGGTGGCGATGCCCGGCTGGAAGAGGTAGCCCTGGCTGTAGGCGGTGTCGGGGTAGATGCCTTCGGTAATCAGGAGTCCGAAGCCGCCGCGGGCATAGGCCTCATAGTAGGCGACCATTTTCTGTGTCGCATGCCCGTCCTCGGTGGCGCTGATGCGCGTCATGGGAGCTAGAGCAACACGATTGCTCAGCCCGGTTGGGCCGATCTGAACAGGGGACCAGAGGGGTGCGAAATCCGGCACGAATATCTCCTAGAGGTGTTTCGGGGAAAGAAAAAGAGAGCCGCAGTTAAGCGTGCTCCCTGGAAGTGCAAACGACAGACACGGGTTTTATATTTCAGACGCAGGCCGGGACGCGCTGGCGGGCTCGGTCCGGGCGCTGCTTTCCCGCGCGTACAGGGTCGGTTCCAACCTGATCGATTCGACGTGTGCGCCGTCGAGCACCCCCTTTAGCAGCTGCACCGCCGTACGTCCGATATCCAGCATGGGCGAGCGGACGGAGGACAGTGGAATGGGCAGCTCCGCGGCCAGTGACGTGTCATTAAAGCCGACCACTGCCACATCGGTACCGACGGTGAGGCCATGGGACCGCAGCGCTCCCATGGCCCCGATCGCGGCGAAGTCATTCACGGCGAAAAGCGCCGTCGGGCGGGGACGGCAGTGCGTCAGGATGGTCTCGGCCGCTTCACGGCCCCCGGCAGTATCGAACCGGGACCACACCACGGCGTTCCCGGGCAGCTTTCCCCCCAGCGAACGCCAGCGGTCGACGAAACCGGCCGTCCGGTCCACAGCCGTGCTGGCGTACGGCTCCCCGGCGATCACCGCGACATTCCGGTGCCCGGTGTTCCACAGGTGCTCGGCCACAAGCTCGCCGCCCAGGACGTCGTCGCAGGTAGCCGCGGGGTAGCCCGGGACGCGGCGGTTCATCAGCACAAACGGCACCTTCCGGTCGGTCATTTCCACCAGCAGCCCAGTGTCCAAATGAGCGTCACCGATGATCAGCCCGTCCACCCGCCGGGCGAGCATGGTGTCCGTCTTGCGTCGCTGTTCCTCAGGGTCATCGCGCGAGTTCATCACAAATGTCGAATAGCCCAGTTCCGCCGCGGCCTCGTCGATGCCCTCGTACCCGCCTGAATCCGCACTTCCCCATACGGTCACGGAGCGGGCCCTGCAGATGAGCGTGGAGGTTCCGTGCGTACGACGCCGCCGATCGCTTCGATGCTCTAGGGTATGAAGTCCGGACCGCGAAAAGCGTGGATTTTCTAGATGGTGGGTTCATCAGGTGGCTCGCTGCTCGTTGACTCGCCTGACCGCCGAACACCGCCGGGTCACGCGGGGTTGAACCCCGTGCCCGAACGTCGGCTCTGCTCCTAGAGCATTGAGTCAAGGTCGGAGCCGACCGACGGATAGGTGGGTGTCATGGATTTGAGTTCGCGGGTGGTTAATCCGTGTTTCATGGCCAGGCTGAATGTGTTGGCCAGTTCCGCGTATCCGGATCCGAACAGGTGCACTCCGAGGAGGTGTCCGGTTTTTCTGTCAATGATGATTTTGGCAGCGCCGGCGGTTTCACCGATTCGGTAGTTCGAGTACCACTGGCTGGTGTCCGAATGCCGAACGTCGATGTTTAGTCCGCTGTCGCGGGCCTCGTGCTCCAGCATACCGATGCGGACCAGCTCGGGGATCGTGAAGACCGCTGTCGGCGTGGCCGCGTAGTCCGGGACCGTGGAACCCGACTTCAACATGTTGGACGCGGCGACCTTGGCTTCGAAAACGGCCACCGGAGTCAGTGGCGGGCCCGCGGTGTCCGCCGCATCACCGGCCGCGTAGACGGCGGGGTTTGTGGTGCTCTGCAGGTGGCCGGCCACCTCAATACCCCTTTTGCCGTAGGCCACGTGGGCTGCTTCAAGATTCAACCGCGACAAATCCGGGATCCGGCCGGCACCGTGCACCACCAAATCCGCATCAAGCGTTGCCTCGCGGCCGGCCTGCTGCAGGCGCAGCCTGTAGCCCTCGCGCGTTTTTTCCACACCGGTGATGCTGGTGCCGCGCCGCACCTGGACCCCGGCCTCCGCGCCGCGGTCGATCAGCAGCTCGACCAGGTCCGCGTCGAATGATTTCAGGGGGCGTGCGCCCCGGTCCACGATCACCGCGGAGCTTCCCGCGCGGGCGGCGATGTGGGCGAACTCGAAGGAGACGAAACCACCGCCCACGAACACAATGCGGGCAGGAAGGGACCTAAGATTCAGGAAGTCGGTGCTATCAATGAGGTGTTCCTGGCCCGGGAAATCCAGGGGCCGAGGTGTGGCGCCGGTAGCGATCAGGACCTTGGATGTCCTGAGCGTCGTCCCGGAGACCTGGATCAGGGACGGTCCGGTAAAGCTTGCGGTCCCATTCAGGGTCTCCACGCCGATATGGCGCAGGTCCTCTTCCATGCTCTGCGGCACCGGGTCGGTGAATCCGTGCTTGTGCTTCATCAGCTCGGCCCAGTTTATCGACAGGCCGTTGCCGTCGATGCCCTTGCCCTGCATCAGCCGGGCACTGTCGATAACCTCTGCGCCGCGCCGCAGGATTTTCTTCGGGTCGCACCCGCGCAATGCACAGGTGCCGCCATAGGGAAGCGAATCGACGATTGCCACCCGCCATCCCGCCGAAGAGCATTTTGTCGCCGCAGCGATCCCGGCCATGCCGGCACCAATGACTACCAGATCGTAGTTCTCGCTCATTTCAAACCTTCCGTTGGATCATCTCGGGCGACCGCATTGGCGGTCGGTGTTAATTGGCCATGGCACGCACCAAGGTCCTCGACACGGACTCGGACCCGTTGGTGCTCCGGCGTTGGATGCCCGCCGATCAGCCGGCATCGATCGCTGCCTTGAGCTGCTCGAGGCTGGGGGCGCCGGCCGCTCCGTCAGGGGTCAGGTAGCGGCGGCACGCCAATCCCACGGAGGCACCGGCAGCAGCGAACACGTCGACACCATTGATGAGGATGCTCGGGGAGCCATGGAACCTTACCCGCTCGGCTTCCTCCACCGTATTCACGAGCTGCCGGACAAGGACAACGCCGGACCGTTCCGCGGCCAGTGTCATGAGCCGCTCCTCGGCGACTTTCCAGTTCGGGCAACCGTCAAAATATTGCAGGGTGATCTCCATACGAACCACCGTAAACCTTATAGTCGGCTACAAGGTCAAGCGTTAGACTGGAACCATGCTCATCGGGAAAGTCAGCGCCGTTACCGGCATCGACACTCAAACCATTCGTTTCTACGAACGTCAGGGACTTTTGCCCGCACCCACCCGGTCGCCCAACGGGTACCGAATCTACGATGGTATGGTTGTTGGTCGGCTGCGGTTTGTCCGCGCCGCCCAGTCAGCAGGACTCGCGCTGAACGAGATCAAGGGAGTCCTCTCCCAGCGCGATTCCGGCGAAGCGCCCTGCGCCCACGTGGCCGGGCTCCTGAAGGAAAAGCTGGCTGAGGTCCGCGGCCGCCAACAAGAACTGGCCGGTCTGGCCGCTGAACTTGGCCGACTCATCGAGGTGAGCCGCGACCTCGATCCAGCCGACTGTTCCGATGCGGACGTCTGCCAGATCATCGCACAACCACCGGCGGACCGACACGAAGCCTCGATTGCGCGAAGCGTGCACTAAAGAGCCGCGAAAAACCGACCATTCGGCGATTCAGGTGCGGAAGTTGCTGTGCAGGTCGTCCCACCGGCCCGGGAACCGGCCGTCGGGGGCCCATTCCCAGCCGCTCCAGGCCCACGGTTCCGGCCGGAAGCAGGCGCGCCGGCCCTGCCGGCGGCCTCGGCAGTCGTCAGTTCTGCAGAAACCACCGATCAGACTGCGGCCGCGAACGCGCGTGCAGCGGCCACACCTGCGGGCCGACGACGTCCAGCTGGCATTCGCGGAGCAGGCGCGCCGGCGGGACACCACCCAGCTGCGGTTTCATGCCCTAGAAGCAGGCCTGCACTACGGCGCGGGAATCCCGCTCCGCGAGCAGGGCGGCCACGTGGTAGGTGGTCCTCAACCGGTGCATCACGTCGGCGGAAGGTTTCCGTTCCCCATCGGCCCACAGCCGGACGGCCCCGGGTTTCCTTCACGGCACCGATGTAGGCGACCAGCGTCTCGCCCAGCGGGTCCTTTAAGTCCCGGACCAGCACGTCGTCGGTCAGCCGAATGGGACCCTGGTGCGCCTTCAGCCCGCCGCGGGCGCCTGTCACTGCAGTCAGAATTCATGGCCCCGCGAAAAGGCTTACCGAATCAAGGGCTCAAACACACCAGGATTCACACTCTGAATGATCGATAACCGGGACCGCTCTAAGCTGCACTCTGCGTGTCTCATCCGATGAACCATGCAGGCTGGCTTTCGCTGCTGTTCTATCTCACTACGATGGCCCGCGCCGGCTGGTTCCATTTGACAGTACACTTAGTATTTCTTTGGGAGCGGTCCGTTGGACGGCGACTGATTCCTGCTGGACCAGCATTTCCATCCGCAGACAAACAAGGGAGACAAAATATGTTGCTTTGGATAGCCATCATTCTCGCTGTTCTTTGGCTTCTCGGCCTGCTCGGCAGCATCGGCGGCGGGTTCATTCACCTGCTTCTGGTTGTTGCAGTAGTCGTCTTGATTTTTCACTTCGTCCGCGGCAGGTCACGCGTTTAAGTTCCCAAACGGTGTTCCCGCGCCGAGGATGCGGATGTGCGGCCTGCCGCCGTGTTCTCGCCCAAGGGGCCCTCACACAATGAGGGTGAGCTGGGGGCGGGGGCCTGAGACCTAGAACTGCAGCCCGAAGGTTGGATTTGAAGAGAATCTGGCTTCGGGCTGCAGCTCTTGCTTCCCAGCCGGACTATTAGCGGAACCCGGGGCAGTCTGGTCTTGTTTTGCAGCTCAGCCAAGACCGAGATATATCAGGACGAAGGCGCCCGCTATCTGTCATCTCAGAACCTGCCCGGCCACAATGCCCATCAGGATGCTGACTACGATCCACAGTGTCCGCCTCGGTACGCTTCGACGTCGATCGGCGCCGGCCACGATTTTCGGCCGCCGTCAATGGACAGGGGTGGTCAGGGCTAACGCCCGCCGGGCGTTGTTCACGGCGCGGAAACGCAGAGGTCCGGCAAAAAACGGTCACAACGAAGACTCGTGGACGGAGGACCCAAGGATATGACGGCCCCATGGTCCTGGTCGATGCGTGGCGGCTCGCCGGAATGCCCTCAGCCAAATACTTGGCGGCGACTATGGACCTGTGGCTGCCTAAGCTGGAAGCCTTCGGGGAGCTCGACGCCAAGCTGCTGATCCCGGCCGTGGCGGCGCAGCTGATAACAGTCTCCGGGGCCACGGTCGACCGGCTCCTCAAATCCGCCGGGGACGCAGTTCTGCCTGCTTAGTGATCGCCGCCGGGAACGGCGGACGGTCAAGCTTGCCGCGGAGACCGAAGCCCGC
>NZ_JASBRC010000027.1:0-15049 GCF_029960715.1 Arthrobacter sp. AL05 | reverse complement strand
GCGCCGCGATCCCCGCCGTCGTCAACACACGCCGACCACGAACAACCAAGTCATAGGGTTCTTCAAGCATTGAGGTACTCCTTCGAGGGCGTTGATTCCATGGGCCGGAACCAGGGTGAATCAGGACCGAGTTGGCCGCCGATGGTGGTGCCGACCGTTTCGAGCAGACGCCCGGCTTCGGCGATGCACTTTTCCACGTTCTCTTCAATCGAGGTCAGGGCAAACGTGGACTGGAATCCCGCGGCGCGCAACTGACCGGCCGTCAATGTAGTGCGCCCGCAGACGGCGATGACCGGTACGCCGGCCAGCGCCGCTGCCCGCGCCACTCCCATGGGGGTTTTGCCGAGCAGGCTTTGTTCATCCAGGCTGCCTTCGCCGGTGATAACGAGGTCAGCCCCGACCAGCCGATGGGCGAGGTCGGTAAATTCAAGGACGACATCGATGCCTGGCCGGCGGGAGGCCGCCAGGACCGCGATTGCGGCATACCCGACGCCGCCGGCGGCACCGGCGCCCGGTGCCTCGGCAGCCTTTTGTGCCCGGAACCCCAGCTCATGGCTGAGCACGTCCACGAAGTGTCCCAGCGCGGAGTCGAGCGTTCTGACGTCTTCGCTGGACGCCCCCTTTTGCGGGCCAAACACCGCCGCCGCACCATCCGGGCCAAGCAGCGGATTGTCCACATCACTTGCCAGAACGAACCGTGTTTCCTCCAGCCGCGTATCGAACCCGGAGAAATCAATCCATTTCAGCCGGGCCAGGGCAGCCCCGCCGGCCGGAATTTCGTTTCCGTCAGAATCGATGAAGCGGGCACCGAGCCCCTGCAGCACCCCGGCGCCGCCGTCGGTGTTGGCGCTTCCGCCAACACCGAGGATGATCTTGCGGCAGCCTGCGTCCAAGGCTGCCCGGATCAGCTGCCCGGTACCCAGAGAGGTTGATCCCAACGCATCTCTGATGCCGCCGGGCAACACGGCAAGTCCTGATGCCGTCGCCATTTCGATAATCGCTTCGCGGCCACGGACGGCGAATTCGGCTTCCAGCGGCTCGCCCGTCGGGCCGCTGACGATAGCGGTACGGCGGGTGAAACCGCTGCCGACAGCAGCATCCAGGGTACCTTCGCCGCCGTCGGCCACGGGAATGCCATCCACGTCCAGGACCTGGCCGGCGGCCCGCTTTACTGAGCGAAGACCTGCCGTGAGATGGGCAACGATGTCCGGGGCCGTCAGTGAGCCCTTGAACTTGTCCGGTGCTATGACCACTCTCATGCCGGGGGTTCCTTTCAATGATTCGGACGCGCCGGGTTGGCGCGCGGGAGACGGCTGGTGTTAGTCAAGCATTGCGATGATGGCCGTGGGGGCGTCGGCGCCCTGCGCAGCGACCTCCTCGAACTCGTTGATCGCATTGATCTCGGTGCCCATGGAGATGTTGGTGATCTTTTCCAGGATCACCTCGACCACCACGGGAACGTTGAACTCGCTCATCAGCGCCTTGGCCTTGTCGAAGGCTGCCGAAAGGTCACTCGGGTCTTCCACCCGGATGGCTTTGCAACCCAGGCCTTCGGCAACCTTCAAGTGGTCCACGCCATAGCCCTTGGTCTCCGGAGAGTTGATGTTTTCGAACGCCAGGGACACGTTCTGCTCCATCTTGAAGCCGCGCTGGGACTGGCGGATCAGGCCCAAGTACGAGTTGTTCACCACCACGTGCACGTACGGGAGGTTGAACTGTGCGCCGACGGCCAGTTCTTCGATCATGAACTGGAAATCGTAGTCGCCGGACAAGGCAACGACTGTCTCGTCCGGCTTCCCGCGGACCACACCGAGTGCGGCAGGTCCGGTCCATCCCAGCGGGCCGGCCTGGCCAGCGTTGATCCATTTGCGGGGCCCGAACACGTGGAGCATCTGGGCACCGGCGATCTGGGAGAGGCCAATCGTGGTTACGTAAGTGGTGTCTTTGCCGAAGGACTTGTTCATTTCCTCGTAGACACGCTGCGGCTTGATCGGGACATTTTCAAAGTGCGTTTTGCGCTGCAGCGATCCCTTGCGCAGGACGCATTCGCCGACCCAGTCGCTGTAATCGGGCAAGGTGCCGGCGGCTTTGCGCTCCCGGGCCAGCTCCAGGAGCCCGTCCAATGCCGCGCCGGCGTCGGAGGCAATGCCCAGGTCCGGGGAGAAAACGCGGCCGATCTGGGTCGGTTCGATGTCGATGTGCACGAACTTGCGGCCGGACGTGTAGGTGTCCAGTCCGCCGGTGTGGCGGTTGGCCCAGCGGTTGCCGATCCCGATCACAAAGTCAGAGGCCAGCATGGTCTCGTTTCCGTAGCGGTGTGAGGTCTGCAGGCCCACCATGCCGGCCATCAGGCGGTGGTCGTCCGGGATGCTGCCCCAGCCCATCAGGGTGGGGATGACCGGGACGTTGAGCAGTTCGGCCAGTTCGACAAGCTGTGCCGAAGCCGAAGCGTTGATCACGCCGCCGCCGGCGACGATCAAGGGGTGCTGCGCCGCGGTGAGCATGTCCAGGGCCTTGTCCAACTGCTTGCGGCTGGCTTTGGGCTTTTCCACCGGAAGGGGCTCGTAGGTGTCGATGTCGAATTCGATCTCGGCCATCTGCACATCGAACGGGAGGTCCAGCAGCACCGGGCCGGGGCGGCCGGAGCGCATCAGCTGGAAGGCTTTCTGAAAGGCGCCGGGGATCTGGCCGGGCTCCAGAACTGTCATTGCCATTTTGGTGACGGGTTTGGCGATGGATTCGATGTCCACGGCCTGGAAGTCTTCCTTGTGGAGCTTGGCAACGGGGGCCTGCCCGGTGATGCAGAGCATGGGGATGGAGTCCGCCCACGCGGCATAGAGTCCGGTGATCATGTCGGTGCCGGCGGGACCGGAAGTGCCGATGCAGATGCCGATGTTCCCGTCCTTGGCCCGGGAGTACCCGTCGGCCATGTGCGAGGCGCCTTCCACGTGCCTGGCGAGGGTGTGGCGGATGCCACCGTGCTCCCGCATCGCCGAGTAAAAGGGGTTGATCGCAGCACCTGGCAGGCCGAACGCCTCAATGGCGCCCTCCTTTGCCAGGATCGCGACGGCTGCATCTACGGTGCGCATTTTCGTCATGGTGTTCTCCTTGAAAGTCTGTAGGGTGTGCTGGTCCGGCTCAGGTGCGGCAGTGTTACTTGCGGCCGCTGAGCTGGAGGGTCTGCTTGAACAGACCCGAGTGGTCGAGGCCGCCGTCGCCCTGGTTGACAGTGGCTGCGACGAGCTGAGCGGCGAGGGCGCCGAGCGGGAGCGAGACGTTGGCCTCGCGGGCGGCCGAAGTGACGATACCCATGTCCTTGTGGTGGAGCGCGAGGCGGAAGCCGGGCGCGAAGTCGCGGTCCAGCATCTTCTGGCCCTTCTGGTCCAGCACTTTGGAGCCGGCCAGGCCGCCACCGAGGACCTTCAGCGCGGCATCAGTATCCACGCCGTAGGCCTCAAGGAAGGCTACGGCTTCGCCCAGTACCTGGATGTTGACGGCGACGATCAGCTGGTTGGCCGCTTTAACGGTCTGCCCGGAGCCGGCCGGGCCTACGTGGACGATGGTCTTTCCCACAGCGTTGAGCACGTCCTGTGCTGCTTCGAAGTCTGCTGCGTCGCCGCCGACCATAATGGAAAGCGCGGCGGTGATGGCGCCCTGCTCGCCGCCTGACACCGGGGCGTCCAGGGCACGGATACCGGCGGCCTTGGCATCGTCCGCCAGCCGCTTGGCCACATCGGGGCGGATGCTGCTGGCATCAATCCAGAGGGTGCCCTGCTTCGCGTTCGCGAACAGGCCCTCGGGTCCGGAGACGACGCTTTCGACGTCAGGTGAGTCCGGAACCATCGTAATAACGACGTCCGCGTCCCTGACAGCGTCGGCGATGCTCGCTGCACCCCGGCCGCCCTCGGAGACCAGCGTGTCGATCTTGTCCTGGCTGCGGTTGAAGCCGGTGACGCTGTGGCCTGCCTTGACGAGGTTGATGGCCATGGGAAGGCCCATGATGCCGAGACCGATGACTGTGACGTTGCTCATGTTGTATTCCTTTGCTGAAGTAGGGTGGCCGGTGCGCGGTCAGTGCGCAGCAGGCTGGCGGATGGCCCAGTTGAAGGCGGCTTTGGCCGGTTCTTTGTATTCGAGGCCGATGTAGCCCGTGTAGCCGAGTTCGCGGCTCCGGGAGATCCATTCGCCGAGCGGGAGGTTTCCGGTTCCGGGGGCTCCGCGGCCGGGGTTGTCGGCGATTTGGATGTGGCCGAAGTCTTTGGCGTGCTGTTCAATCACGGCGGCGACGTCGTCCCCGTTGACGGCCAGGTGGTAGAAGTCGGCAAGGAGCTTGATGTTCTCCGCGCCGGACTCGTCCTTGACCCTGGCGATCACCTTCAGGGCGTCGGCGGCCGTGAGCAGCGGGTAGCGCGGTGCGCCGCTGACCGGCTCCAGCAGGACGGTGCCACCGATCCGCGCGACGGCGGCGGCGGCCGTCGCGAGGTTCTCGGCGGCCACGGCGTCCTGCTGTTCGGCGGAATCTCCCGCAGTGCGGTTGCCGTAGAGGGCGTTGAACGCTGTGCACCCGAGTCGCTCGCCGATGCCCGCGACGACGTCGATGTTGTCCAGGAACTCGGCCGAGCGGGCCGGCCAGGACACCAGGCCACGGTCGCCTTCCGGCATGTTGCCTGCGTTGAAGTTCAGACCCGAGAGCTGGACACCGGCGTCGGAAATGGCCTTCTCAAACTTGGCTACCTCGCTGTCCGAGGGTACGGAGGTCTCAAACGGCCACCAGAATTCGACGGCGTCAAACCCTGCTGCCTTGGCGGCCGCGGGCCGCTCGAGGAGCGGCAGTTCCGTCAGCAGGATGGAGCAGTTCACGGTATACGTCATTGGATTCGTCCTTAGCCCTCTGAACCGGCAACAACCGGTAGTCTTGATATCTTCCAGATTCCGCTTTGTGGAATCTTTATTCTGCTTTATGAAAAGTTTAGGCTTCGTTGTCCGCGACGTCAACCTGCGCAGCACCCCGGTGGCGGTTAAAGCGCGACGCCCCGGCCTAGTAGGGCCGGGGCGCACGCGCGGGTGGTTAGGTCAGGCGGATCTGGCGGTTGACATCCTTGTAGAGCAGGTAGCGGAAATTGCCGGGGCCGCCGGCGTAGCATGCCTGCGGGCAGAAGGCACGCAGCCACATAAAGTCGCCCGCCTCGACCTCTACCCAGTCATTGTTGAGCAAGTACATGGCCTTGCCCTCCAGGACGTACAGGCCGTGCTCCATCACGTGTGTTTCCGGGAATGGGATCACTCCGCCAGGCTTGAACGTCACGATGTTCACGTGCATATCGTGGGCCAGATCGCCGGGGTCCGCGAAACGTGTGGTCTTCCAGACGCCGTCAACATCCGGCATTTCACGCGGCTCGACTTCCTGGTCACTGGTGACAAAGGATTTCGCCTCGTAGCCTTCCAACCGCTCGTAGGCCTTGCGGATCCAGTGGAAGGAGACGATCTCATCCGAGACGTTCTCCAGGCCCCACTGCGCGCCGGCAGCAATGTAGGCGTAACCGCCTTCTTCGAGCTGGTGCAGTTCACCGTCAAGCGTCAGATTAACCTTGCCCCTGGTGACGAAGATGACGCCTTCAACGCCAGCCTCGAATTCCGCCTTGGGCGCGCCGCCGCCCGGGCCAATCTCCACGATCAGCTGGGAAAAAGTAGTAGCGAACCCGGAGATTGGGCGGGCGATGATCCATGAGCGGGTGTTCGAAAAGCCCGGCAGGTTGCTGGTGACGATGTCTGTCAGGACGCCCTTCGGGATGACCGTATAGGCTTCCGTGACGATCGCGCGCTCGGTGGTGAGGTGGGTCTGCGGCGGCAAGCCGCCTTCAGGTGTGTAGTACTTGCCCATCAGGTGAATCCTTACTTAGGAGGTGGAAGTGGTGGCCAGCCGGGGGTGGGCCAGTGCTGTCAGCCGTGGAACTCCGACGCCGGCAAGCGCCTGGACTTCGTCGGCACCTACGGCGCCGCACTGGACGCCGCGCAGCACAAAAGCCGCCAGTGCCCGGGCGGTGGCCGGCTCGTCCATCACGCCGCCTTCGGTCTGTTCAACGTAGTTTCGCAGCCGGGCAGCGGCGGCCGGAAGCCCTTGGCGATAGAAGGCGTAGCTAGCTGAAAAACGGCTGGGCAGCTGGGCTGGATGGAGGTCCCAGCCCTGGTAGTAGCCCCGCTCCAACGAACGGCGGACCAGCCGGCCATGGATCGCCCAGGCATTCTCAACACCATCTCCGACGGGAATGATATTGGTCGAGCCGTCGGAGAGGCGGATGCCCGTACCGGCGACAGCCAGCTGCATAACCTCCTTGGCGAAGTCGGCCACGGGATGTTCCATCGACTGGTACTCGGCAGAGATCTGCAGGGACGCGGAATAGTCGTACGTTCCGTAGTGCAGGGCACTGATCCGGCCCGGGACGATGTGCGGCAGCTGCGCCACCGGGGAGGTCCCGTCGGGACCGAGGATGAGTTGGGGTGTTTCCACCTGCACTTCAAACCTGAGCCGCCCGTGCGGCAGCGAGTGGATCTCCTCAAGCCGGGAGACGGCATAGTCCATGGCCTGCACTTGGGCCACTGTGGTGACCTTGGGCAGTGTCAGGATCAGGCCCTCCGGGAGTTCGCCGGCGGCCGCAAGTGATGCCACGAAAAGATCCAGCGTGCGAAGTCCCCGGTTTCGGGTGGCAGCTTCAAAGCACTTGAAGCGGATGCCAATGAACGGCGGCGCCGTGCCCGCAGCAACCGCGGCCGCCACGGCCGCAGCCGCACCCACAGCCGCAGCATCCTCAGCGTCGTCTCCCCGGTCCCCGTAGCCGTCCTCGAAGTCCAGCCTCAGGTCCTCGATCGGCTCGGCTGCCAGTTTGGGTGCCACCCGGGCGGCCACCGAGTTGGCGAGTTCGGCATCCTGGCCGAGCAGTTCGCCGATGCGGGCCAAGCCGCCGTGGGCCTCTGCTGCCGCCAGCGCTTGGGCTCCCCACTCGGCCGCCAACGACGGCGTGAACCGGTCTGCGGGAACGTAGACCGTGTGCACCGGTTGGCGGGAACCGTCGTCGCCCGGGTAGTTCTGCTCCAGCAGGCGGTCCGTTGCCACCAGTTGCGCTTCGATCTCGGCCAGGTCCCTGCTGGTCAGCGAAAGGTGCTGTGCCACCTTTCAGCCGACCAGTTCGTAGGCGGGGGTGGTGAGGAAGTCCGTGTATTCCTCGGAGAGGCAGATGTCCGCGATCAGCCCGCTGGCGGGCTGGTAGTAGCGGCGGAACGCCTCATCGCCGAACTCGGAACGGAGCCGCTCCGTTTCCTCGCCCAGGATGCGCTCCACCAGTTCCCGCGTGACGGTGTTGCCGGTATCTGCCAGGACGGATTTGTTGCGGATCTGCTGCCAGACCTGCGAGCGGGAGATCTCCGCCGTGGCGGCGTCCTCCATAAGGTTATGGATGGCCACAGCACCGTTTCCGGAGATCCAGACCGCGGTGTAGGCGACGGCGACGTAGAGGTTCAGGCGCAGGCCGGCCTCGGTGACCTGGCCGTCGGCCGAAGCGATATCCAGGAGTTGTTCCGCGGTGACCGAGACCTCTGGCCGCAGCTTGTCCAGCTGGTTGGGACGGTCGCCAAGGACCGAATCGAACACTTCACGGCACGTCGGCACCAGATCTGGGTGGGCCACCCAGGACCCGTCGAAGCCATCGTTGGCCTCCCGGGTTTTGTCAGCCCGGACCTTGGCAAATGCGGCTTCCGTAACCTCAGGATGGCGGCGGTTGGGGATCACCGCAGCCATGCCTCCCATCGCAAAAGCGCCGCGGTGGTGGCAGGTCTTGACCAGCAGTTCCGTGTAGGCGCGCATAAACGGTGCCGTCATGGCCACCGAGGCGCGGTCCGGAAGAACAAACTCCTCGCCGGCATCGCGGAAATACTTGATGATGCTGAACAGGTAGTCCCAGCGTCCGGCGTTGAGTCCGGAGGCGTGGTCGCGGAGTTCGAACAGGATCTCGTCCATTTCAAACGCAGCAGGAATCGTCTCGACCAGCACCGTGGCACGGACGGTTCCCTGCGGGATGCCGAGCCGGTCCTGGGCGAAGACAAACACATCGTTCCAGAGCCGCGCTTCACGGTGGCTCTCCATCTTGGGCAGATAGTAGTACGGGCCCTGTCCGTTGCTGATGAGTTGCTTGGCGACGTGGAAGAAGTGCAGACCGAAATCAACCAGCGCGCCGACCGCCGGCCGACCGTTAACAAGAAGGTGGCGTTCCTCCATGTGCCAGCCGCGCGGACGTGCGACGACGACGGCGAGCGGTACATCCGTCCGGAGGGTGTACTCCTTTCCCTCCGGGGAGATGTAGCTCAGTGTGCCAGCGGCGGCGTCCCGCAGGTTCAGGATCGCGTCTATAACGTTGGCCCAGGTGGGTGTGCTGGCATCCTCAAGATCTGCCAGCCAGACCTTTGCGCCCGAGTTCAGCGCGTTGATGGCCATTTTGGCCGGTGTGGCGGGTCCGGTCATTTCCACACGCCGGTCCTGCAGGGCGGCCGGAGCGGGGGCCACCGTCCAGTCGCCCGCGCGGACGTCCCGGGTCTCGGGCAGGAAGTCGAGCTTGCCGGTCCGGGCTACCTGCTCGCGCCTAACCACGCGGGCCGCGAGGAGTTCGGCACGGGTACCGGCGAAGCGAAGGTGGAGTTCCTCCACAAAGGCCAACGCCTCCGGGGTCAGAATTTCTTCGGCACGTGCAATCGGGTGCGGGTCAGTGACTGAGAGAGCCATGGTCCGGGTCCTTTCCTTGACGGTGAATCAGGCTTTTGCGAAGACAGCTGCACGTGCTGCGTGGGCTGCGTGGGCGACCGCGGACGCTACGTCGGCGGCAACATGCGGATCAAAGACACTGGGAATGATGTAGCTGGCGTTAAGCTCGTCATCGGCCACACGGTTGGCGATTGCCTCGGCGGCGGCCACCAGCATCTCCGGGATGATGTCCGATGCTCCGGCGTCCAGGAGGCCGCGGAAGAAGCCGGGGAAGGCCAGCACGTTGTTGATCTGGTTCGGGAAGTCGCTGCGGCCGGTGGCCACAACTGCCGCGTGAAGGGACGCGACGGCCGGGTCGATTTCCGGGGTCGGGTTGGCCATGGCGAAGACGATCGCGTCCTTCGCCATGGAAGCGACCTGCTCCTCGCCGATCACGTTGGGGGCGCTGACGCCGATGAAGACGTCGGCGCCCTTAATCGCCTCATGCAGTGTCCCGGAGAAGCCTTCCTCGTTGGTGTTCGCCGCGATCCAGCTGCGGTGTTCGTCGTCGTAGTCCTGGCCGGAGTGGATGGCACCGGAGCGTCCGGCGGCGATGATGTGCCGGGCACCCTGGGCCTTGAGCAGCTGGATAATGGCCGAACCGGCGGCACCAACCCCCGAGACGACGATCCGCACGTCGGCGAGCTTTTTGTCCACCACCCGCAGCGCGTTGACCAGGGCAGCCAGGGTGACAATGGCGGTGCCGTGCTGATCGTCGTGGAAGACAGGGATGTCAAGCTCTTCGCGGAGGCGGTTCTCGATCTCGAAGCAGCGCGGTGCGGCGATGTCTTCAAGGTTCACACCACCGTAGACGGGGGCTAGGGCCTTGACGATCATGATGATTTCCTCGGTGTCCTGGGTGTCCAGGCACACCGGCCAGGCGTCGACATTGGCGAACTGCTTGAACAGCGCCGCCTTGCCTTCCATTACGGGCAGGGCAGCCGCGGGGCCAATGTTGCCCAGGCCCAAGACGGCGGACCCGTCGGTCACGACGGCGATTGTGTTGCGCTTGACTGTGAGGTTCCGGGCGGCGTCGGGGTTCTCGGCGATCGCCATACAAACGCGCGCCACTCCCGGCGTGTAGGCACGGGAGAGATCGTCGCGGTTGCGGAGGGCCACCTTGGGCACCACCTCGAGCTTGCCGCCGAGGTGCATTAGGAAGGTACGGTCCGAGACGTTGCGGACCGTAACGCCCGCGAGAGCGTTCAGCGCGTCTTTGACGCGGCCGGCGTGCTCGTCGTCGGTGGTGTTGCAGGTGACATCGACCACGAGCGTCTCGTGGTGGGACTCGGTGACGTCCAGCGCGGTAATTGCGGCACCGGCAGCGCCGACAGCGGCCGCGAGTTCGCTCGTGGCGGTGAAGCTGGACGGCGCGTCCACGCGAAGGGTGATCGAATTTCCGGGGCTCGGGTTCGCCATTGAATGTTCCTCCAGTTCGGGCCCGGGGATGGGCTGCTGTGCTAAATGAAAAAGTTTCGTATTATGGATATTATTATCTACTGAGTGGAAATACAACCCTGCGGTGTTGTGGTGAGCCTCAGCGCGGTGCTGTATCTTAGGGATTTCAAGCAATTATTTTCACGATGTGGATATAACGTGCCGGACCGATCCAGCAGGAGACCATTGTTATGGCCGAAAAAGCCCCCGGAGGCGTGCAGTCCGTTGAGCGCGTCTTCGAACTCTTGGAACTCATTACCGACGCCGGCGGAAATGTCACGTTGAGCGAGCTCTCGTCCTCGACCGAATTGCCGCTCCCGACGATTCACCGCCTGCTGCGCACGCTCGTAACGCTGGGTTACATCAGGCAGCTGCCCAACCGCCGCTACGCATTGGGGCCCCGACTGATCCGGCTCGGCGAAGCGGCGAACCAGCAGCTGGGCGCCGTCGCCCGGCCACAACTGAAGTCCCTCGTGGACCGACTGGGCGAGACAGCCAACATGGCGGTACTCGATTCGGACATGGTCATCTACGTGGCACAGGTGCCGTCCCTGCACTCCATGCGGATGTTCACCGAGGTGGGCCGCCGTGCCCATACCCATGCCACCGGCGTCGGCAAGGCAATCCTGGCCCAGCTCGACGACGAAACCGTCCGCGGGATTGTCCACCGCAGCGGGATGCCCGTTGCCACGCCGAAAAGCATTGGCGACGTGGAGAGCCTGCTCCTTGAGCTGAAGCTGATCCGTGAACGTGGCTACTCCATCGATGAGGAAGAACAGGAAATTGGCGTTCGTTGCTTCGCTATGGCGGTTCCTGATTCACCCACCCCGGCAGCCATTTCGGTGTCCGGTCCGGTGTCGCGGGTGGACCAGTCCTTCGCGGAACGTGCTGTGCCCTTGCTGCGTGAAGCCGCACTGGCAATTTCAGCTGAGCTGAACCACCAGTAGGCCTTGTTGGCACTGTCTTCGCGGCCGTCGCGAAGACAGTGCCAACCGCGGGCGTTGGGGGTCAGTGTCCGGCCGGGCCGCCGGTAGACTCCAGCGGCACTTCCTTGCCGTCGCAGTCAATCAGCTTGCCGTTTTCGTAGCGGTCACCGTCGGCCAGGCACTTGAGGTCTTCCTCGCGGATGACCCGCCCTGTTCCGGCGACGAAGACCGACTGGTTCTCCGAGTTTCCTGCCTTCAGGTGGTTGAAGAGCAGGTTCAGTGCGATGGCCATCACGGCGGCGGAGCTGATGCCGGAGTGGAAGATGGTGCCGAACCAGGACGGAAACTTGTCGTAGAAGGTGGGAGCGGCAATCGGAATCATGCCGAAGCCGATCGATGCCGCCACGATGATCAGGTTCATGTTATTGCGGTACTCCACCTTTGCCAGAGTCCTGATGCCGCTCGCGGCGACCGTTCCGAAAAGTACAATCCCGGCTCCGCCAAGGACTGCCGTCGGGACCGCAGCAACAACCCGGCCCATCACCGGCAGCAGGCCAAGAAGGACCAGGATAACGCCGCCTGCCGCGACAACGTAGCGGCTCTTGATCTTTGTGACGGCTACCAGGCCCACATTCTGGGCAAACGCACTCTGGGTGAAGGAGCCAAAGACCGGCGCCACCATGCTGGAGACCATATCGGCGCGCAGGCCGGCAGCGATCCGTTTGGAATCGGTTTTGGTGCCGACGATTTCCCCGACGGCCAGAATGTCGGCCATGGTCTCGGTCAGGATGACCAGGACCACGATCACCATCGAAATGATCGCGGCGACTTCGAAGGTCGGGGCACCGAAGTGGAAGGGCGTGGGAAAGGCAACGATCGGCCCACTACCCACCTTCGAAAAGTCGGCCATGCCGGTGACAACCGCAACCACGGTACCAATCACAATTGCCAGCAGGATGGAGAGCCGGGAAATGGTGGCACTGCCGACCTTGCTGAGAATCAGGACCAGGGCAAGCGTCACCGCGGCCAGCCCGATGTTGGCCATACTGCCGTAATTGTCGGCTTTCCTGTTTCCACCCATGGCCCAGTTGGCGGCGACGGGCATCAGCGTCAACCCAATGGTGGTGATGACGGTTCCGGTGACCACGGGCGGGAAGAACCGGACGATCTTGGAGAAGACCGGGGCAATGAGCAGGCCGATGGCGGCAGAGACGATGACAGCACCGAAAACTGCCGGCAGGCCGCCACCGCCCGTAACGACTGCGACCATGGTGGCGACGCTGGCAAACGACACACCCTGCACCAGCGGCAGCTGCGAACCGAAGAACGGCAACCCGAGGGTCTGCAGAAGTGTGGCAAGGCCGCCCATAAAGAGCGCTGCGGCAATGAGGATTCCAACGTCTGCGGGCGACAGTCCCGCTGCCTGACCCACAATCAGCGGCACGGCAATGATTCCGCCGTACATCGTCAGGACGTGTTGGAAGCCGTAGGCGAAGCTGCTTCCGATGGAAAGCCGTTCGTCTTCGGGGCGGGCCGAAGACGTGCGGCCGCCGCTCGCCTTGGCGGAGTTCTTGGCATTTTTTAGGTTCATGGCAGACCTTCTTGGTTCATGGCAGACGTCGTCGTCTGGCTAACTGGTGTCTGGCTAACTGGTGTCTGGCTAACTGGATGCTGCAGGTACGTCGGTGGTGCGGTGGCGCAGGTACGGAGTACCCGCGCCACCGCCATGTTCTTCAACTCAGCAGAAGCCGGCGATTCCCGACCATGCAATGGCCGCCGGAGTGGACTCCTCGCGCTGGATGGTGGCCTCGATCAGGCCGTACGGCCGGTCTGCGGCGAAGAAGACCTCATTGGGGTTGTCAAGGCCGAAGGGTGAGAGGTCCACCAGGAAGTGGTGCTTGTTCGGCATGGAGAATTTGATCTCGTCGATCTCCGCGTGGGCCTCCAGGACCTTCTTGCCCATGTCGAAGAGTGTCTGTTGCAGGGCGTGCGAGTAGTTCTCGGTGAACCCTTCAAGAAGCAGGCCCTTGACATCTTCATAGCTCTTGTTGAAATCGAAGCTGCTGAAGTCCGTCCCGGTCTTGAAGCGCCAGCGCGCGGCCACATCCGTAGCCAGGATCCGGTCCGTGGTCTCCGGCAGCGTCGTGTACCTGTCCTTGGGGTAGCCGACGAAGCCTGACTGGGTGGTTTTGAGGACGGTGAGGTCCCGGAGCCCGGAAATGAGGTGGTTGGTGTCACCGTCACGGATGAGTACGACGGTGCGGATTTCCTGTCCGTTGCGCACGAATGAATGGTCGTGGGAGGTGCCGTGGGACTGGATGCGGTCCCAACTGTAGGCCTCGGCTTCCCAGCGTCCGCCGGAGACCCAGTCGAAGCTGGAGGTGAAGTGATTACCCAACCGAAGCAGCAAAGCCTCGGGCGAGCCGATGCCTTCGCGGGCGAACGCGTACACCGTGTTCTTCTGGGTGTCGGTTGGCACAACGTGGGCGTTGTCCCCCGCCAGATGCGCAGCGGAAAAATCGCCGCGGAGCTGTGAGGAGACGTTGAGATCCTCAATTTCGTGCCGGTCCGAATCCCGCGTGATCTTGACGACGCGGACTTCCGCCTTGCCGAACTGATTTTCGCCAAGGATGATGTTGCTGCTCATGGTCTGCTCCAAACTTCCGTTATGTGAAAGAAATAATCCACACTGAAAACGGGCGCATTTTCTATTGCGTCCAATGGTTTGCTGTCGACCCAAACAAAAAATGAGCCGACATCGCTACGATGTCAGCTCATTACAACCCTGCCTGCTGCTCCCAGGTTACGTGACGTCCGCCACGAAGTACTTCAACACTAAGGGACACAGACCGTGTTGTACATCACAATCCAGAAGAAACTTTTCCGCACCGCGCCGGTTCCGCGCACCCACCGAGCCCCTTGACCGACCGATCCCACGTCCGTATGCTTTTTCATACAGTAAAAAAGTAATTTCATTAGATGGAAATGAGGTCGTTATGTCGCATGATGAGGGGCACGTGCCCGCACAGTCGGAATCTTCAGCAGGGTCAGCAGCGCCAGCTCCTGACTTCTATTTTCCTGCCGGCGGCGGTACGGATCCTGACTTCGCTCCGCGCGCAGAGACGGTGAACGTTCGGGGCCCATTCTCACGGTGGCTGCACAAATCGCTGCTCGCCGGCAGGTGACGGGGCTCCCCTGCCGGGTTACGAACACCGCCGAAGCGCCGGTTGTTGGGCTGCTTAAAGCGCGACGGCGATCGCGCATCAGCCGGATCGGACACGTCAGGCTTGGGTTGAAACCCGCGGCCCACGGCAACTCCGCATAAATCCCAGGGCTGGAATCAGGTACCGGATCCACGTCAAGCGCCACAATCCCGCGGTCCCGCGGCGTGGCCAGGGTGGGTCAACGCGTGTTGCCATCACCCCGCGCCGAGGGCCCCGGACCCCGCCGCGGCGCATCTTCCGCCACAATCAGCGGACCATCCGGACGCTTCTTTAACTTCCCGCGGCGACGGACCCTGGCGGGCATCTCCGAGCACAAGCGACACTGATGAACTGGCTATTGCCGTGGTGTGCGGCAACGTTGTCTAAAACCAATTTCTCCAAGCCAGCTCTTTCAAGGAAGCTGGTGCAAGTCCGTCCCGGACCGCGGGTACCAGCTTCGCGACGGTTCACAGTCGAGCAGGCGCGTCCCGCAGTCCCGTGCGCCCGGCCGTGGAGGTAATGTCCACGAACGGGCGCGCTGTCGGCTCGGCGATATACGCGGCCACGGCGAAGGAACGCGCGGTGGCGGACCCTCAGGAATCCCCGCCGGCCCCTCCCGTAGTCCCGGCCGTGACATCCAGCAGGCGGTATTTTTCGATTGCCTGGGCGGGTGCTTGGGCGTCTACTTCGCCGCG
>NZ_JASBRC010000026.1:0-15517 GCF_029960715.1 Arthrobacter sp. AL05 | reverse complement strand
ACATGGCCAGCGTCAGCCAGAACCTGTTCTTGAACATCGCGACGCTGTGTCCGGCATGCTGGCCATGGCTGTGCACCATGTGCTTGTCGTCCATGCCGTGGGCCTGAACGTCAGATGAATATGCCACGTCAGAACCGCTGCCGGGAGCGCTTGGCGCCTCCGGCCCGGCCATAGGTCCGTTGTGGTGGTTGTGGTCCACTGCTGTGCTCCTTAAGAACTATTCCGGCCCGGGTGGTCCTGCCCCGCTACGGGTGTGCCGCCGGGGCGTCAAACTGTATCCGGAGCCGGTCCCGGCGTCCCGAACAGCACCTGCGTCAGCGGTCCCGGCTACCGGCAGGCTGGATGTGCCCCCCGGCTACGAGCTCAATCGTCGCGGATTCCACTCCGTCCACCGGTGGGACGGCCTTTTCGATGGTCTTGACACGCTCCGGCGCGGCGAGGGGAAGTCCGGCCCGGGTGTTTGTTCGGCAGATGTAAACTTGGTCCTTTTCAAGAGTGAGCGACTGGGGTGCCGGGTGAGCCCGCGGATTCCGCGGAGCCTGAACAAACGACCTCACAGACAACACCCACCATACCCTAAGGGGGTATATCTGACAATTGGGGTGGGGTGCAGTGTGCCGTCACCGCGATGCGAGAAGCGCGCCGTGATTGAGCTCGAAATTGACGAAGTCGACCCGTCCTGTCGGTACGTCGCTGCGGCCGTCCAACTGCTCTAAGCACCCGACTCCAAACCTTGCACAACGGAGCCAGCCAGAAGGACCGCGCTCGCCGAGAGCCTGAGCGTCAGCAGCCGGGAGTACGCCGACCGTGTCCGAGGGTAGGTCATACCTGCGGTTCTCAGCGGCTCTGCAGAGGCTTGGCCGTGCGGTTGGGTCAGCTTGGTATAGGCCTGCGTAACCGGGACGGAGTCGAGTGAGGCGGCGAGCAGGAAGGCATTGAGCAGGTTCTCTCTCGCCGGGACGTAGGCATCGGGGTTGGTCCCGGGTTCACGGGAGCCGTTGGCGACGTGCTCTGCCACGTTCCCGGCAGTGGCTTCGTTCTCCGCGTAAGACAGCGGGTCCCGCCACCAGGTGGGATCTTCCGCCACGGACGGGGGTCATGGATCGACGCGGCGCCGGCCGCCCTAGGGACTCGGTGACCCGGCGGACGTTGCCGGTGGAACCCGGCTCAGTGGGCGGGCCACGTGGCCGGAGACTGTCTCCCAACCCCGCATCTATTCCGCAGATTAGCTGACAACGGGCGAAAGCGGATGGCAGCAGAAAACTGCCCTGACCAGCGACGATCGAAGATGCTGGCAGCCCGCAGAAACCCCCGAAAGGGCCGTACTCTTAATCGAATCTTCACAGCTTCTCCTCGAGCGCTACTCCACCAAGGGGAACTTGGCGATAGCTTCCTGCTGAAAGACGTGCAATTCGTTCGGCCTCCTGAGAAGCAGAGCTAGAGCGTACGTACGGCCATAGATGTCATCACGGAGCACCACGACCTCCGATGGGTTTTCCCGTCAGCTGCCGACAACGGATCGATCGACAAACTCGCGATCTTACTCATGCACGGCGCGAAAAGTACGAGTGGGGACCGAACGGCCGTCGAGGATCTCCCGGGGCCAGTGCCGGAGCCTATTGCAGCAGAGTAGTCGGACGCCGACAGATACTGAACGCCGAGATCCGTCGATCGACATCCAGGTCTGCCAGACGTTTACCCTACGGAAATAACGAAAAACGTTGACATGTCAGGCGTTGTATCTTCAACCAGAAACGTCTAGATTCCGCGGATTAGCGAGGTAATGCAAGCCGTTGGCAATCAATGAAATACGCTGTCCGCTGAGAAGAGGTCAGCAGTTCGAATCTCCATATCCCCCTTGAGTAGCCCGGCTATTTAAGGTCTGGGATTGATTCTTGGCCGTCAAGTCCAAGCCGTCACCGGCCAGCTGGTGCCGCGTTCGGGACGCGGCCCTGCTTGTTGGCACCGTGTTGCGGCGGCGGCTCGTGGCGCCGCCGGGGTTACGTTGGTTTCGTGTGGCTCCGTTGTGTCCGCGGGCAGCGTCTGAGGGGCGCTGCCCGGTCACGCAGTGGTCCGCCGATCGGGTCATGAATGGTTTGACTGGAGGTGGCGCCGTGATGGAGAGTATGGAGGCTGAGCATGCCGTGCGGGTGTGCGCGGGCGGCCGTAACGAGCGCGGGCAGGACCCGATTGCAGTCGAGGTTGAACTTTTCCGGCAGGATCAAGTGGGTTTCAGGGCAAAGAAGCGCCGCACCCTGTCAATGCTGGGTGCGGCGGTTTGGGGGAGGCCTTTGGTGGCGAGAATTGGGGGTGTGGACAGTGTCCACACCTTCGGCTTCCGACTGGGCCGTACCGGTGCCGGACTGGACCGGTTTCCGTATGTTTCGGCGGGACTCCAGTGTTTGAAAGGGCTGGAGCCCGGTTCGAGTCCCACCTCGGGCACAGTGTTTCCGCAGGTCAGGGGCTTTTGGTGTTTCTTCGTGTGGACAGTGTGCACACTATCGCCTTTGATCTGATGTTCCGGTGTGTGGGTCCCGGATAGACCTAATCGGTTGTGTAGGGGAGCGGCTGCCTACGGCGGACCGGGTACCGCCCTGTGGGGTCTCTTCTGGGTGTTCGTCCTCGTTCGTCCTTCCTTCGGGTTTTCGCGTTCACCCCTTCATGGTGACTAGAACCGCGCACAACCTGACTTGCTGAATATTCTTTACATCGACCTTGGGTTGCGGCCGGTCCGGATTCTCCGCTCTGATACCTGTTCATGCAGGAATGCGGGGAGAACGGCATGACATGGCCACTGATCCGGAACTGATCATGAGGACGCTGAGCTGAGGTGTCTCGCATCAGTAGTACTTCTCAACCATTCTGACGACTACGGCGAATGATTCTCTCGGCCACGTCCATCACCTACAGCGGTGGATATTGCCATGAGCAATCGTCCCGTGGTGGTACTGCGGGCTTTCCGCTGCCAGGGGGCCGCCTAGACGGCCTTCAACACATGGGGTTCCATCGAAACCGCACCATCGCTGGACTTTACCGCGATCGACTTAGAAGGCGCCATCCTCGAATCCATCGGCCGACTTCTGAACCGGACTTTAGGCGCAGGACACTAGTGTTCCTGAATGATGCAGCAACCTCGCGAGATGACATGAACGTCCTCCGGGGTCAGAGACACGCTCGGAATGACACCGGCGATTGAGTTAGTGCTCAGGCGTATCCGAATCCGCCTGAAGTTCCGGCCGCAGGCAGGCCCGGGCCGAACCCGCTCCCGCTGCCCTTGCCCTTGCTCCCGGGCAGACCAGCGCGCACGATGACAGATAACAACCAGGACCGCTCCGCACGGACCGGCCTGACAACTATAAACGGAGGATCCATGACCAGGAACGCCAACATCCACGCCCAGGAGCGCTTCGGCGCCGCCGTAAACAACGGCAACCTCGATCAATTCGACGACGTCGTCGCGGCCGACTGCGTCGACCACGACCCGGCACCCGGACAAGGACCGGGACCGCAGGGATTCAAAGACCTGTTCGCAGGGTTGCGCTCTCATTTTCCCGATCTGCACCTCGACGTCGAACACCTCACAGCCACCGACGACGACGTCGCGTTCGCCTACACGATCACCGGGACACATCAGGGGCCGCTGATGGGCCACCCGCCCACCGGCAAGAGCTTCAAAATCCGGGGCATGCAGATCGGACGCTTCGAAGACGGCAAACTCATCGAACGCTGGGGAAGCAGCGACCAACTCGGCATGCTCACCCAACTCGGACTGGCGCGGCAGCCATGGGATGACAAGCAGAAGGTGGGCAACATGGTCTGGGACGCGGACGAGAGCGTTCAGGAGGACGAATCTGGTCCAGTTGTCGCGGTTCCTATGGACCGCTGGCGAGCCTTGCCGACGCGGGTGCAAGTGGAGGACCAGAGCACGTCCGTGCCGGTTTCGGATGCACCGGATCCTGAGGGCGGCAGAAACCCTGACAATGACTGGCTGCTCCGTGGCGTGTGAACCGGCGTGTAGAGCCAATCAGTAAGACGGTCGGTCGTGGCAGTTGGCTTTGTGGTCCGGGACCGTCGTTGTGCTCGAGACCGCAGCCTTCGTGCAACCTAGGCCAGATCCGTCGGGTGATCGCTTGGACTCGCTGGCTAGTGCCTTACCGCGGGGACTGCCCCCGGTTTTGTTGACTCCTTGACTTAGCGAGCAAGGGCTCGTGGAAGGACGTTGACCCTGTCGGCAGCTTCCGGACCGCCGGCCACCTCGCTGCCTACGCCGGCATCCCCCCGGTCACGCAGCGTTCCGGGACCTCCATCCGCGGCGAATTACCTGCACGCTCCGGGAAAAAACAACTCAAGAACGCACTTTTCAGATCCGCGTGGATCGCCTCGTGCCACGCCCCCCGGGTCCAGGGCGTACTACGTCCGCAAACGCGCCGAAGGCAAGAAGCACAGTGCCGCCTTCATCTGTCTGGCACGGCGCCGCTGCGACGTCATCCACGCCATGCTCCGAGTCGGGACACTCTACGACGTAATTGGGCTATCAGAATTGAGAGTGCAGTTTCGGTCTGAATCCGCCGGATTCCAGCAGTGATCTGGCGACATAGTTGGTGAGATTCGGGAAGCCGAGTGCGGAGCCACGAAGGTGTTCAAGCCGGCCGTTAATCGCCCGGTAGTTCCGAACGGAACGAGTTTCATCGGGGACCAGAATGCCGCCGTCACCCGCCTGCAGGGCGGCTCGCTGGATGCCCTCATCCTCGCGAGGTCCGTCTACGCCGCGGCGGTGCCGGAAATGAACGGCATCAGCATCCCCTACCTCTTCAAGGACACAACGGAGGAAGCGGCGTTCCTGGCCGGGAAGCCGGGCCAGGCACTGAAGGATAAGCTCGCGACCAATGACACCGTCGCGCTATCGTTCCTCACCCGGACCGGCCGCGAGATCACCAATTCCGTGCGCCCCATCCAACAGCCCTCGGACCTCAAAGGCCTGAAAATCCGTGTCCCCCGGCAACCCGCTCTGGATCGACTTTTTCGGGAAGCTGGGTGCGAGCCCGACCACCATGGCCTTCCCCGAGGTCTTCACGGGCCTCCAGACCGGAACGATCAAGGGACAGGAAAATCCGATTGAAGTGCCGTGGACCAATAAGTTCTCCGAGGTTCAGAAACTTGAAGAATTCAAGGCCACGTCCAAGAGCCTTTACCCGCAGTTCTCCCAGCTGATCGGCAAGGAATTCTTCGACGAGGCCATCGCTTTCACCAACTCCAACTAACTAAACCCCGCACGGCGCCCCGGCCCTCCCACCAACATCCCGCTATCAACGTCGACAGTCTGTCAGAATATGAAACGCACCCTCGCTCCCGAGGAACTCGAGGAAGTCATTCCGTCTGACGCGGAAGAGATCCTGCATCACGGTCACGTTCCCCCTGGCAGGAGCGGCGCCGTCTGGCTCGACAAGACCTTTGAATGGGCCGTGGGCGCGGCGATCCTCGCCGAGCTCGTCGTCATCCTGCTGAACATAATGGTCCGGGTCGTCACCGGAGATTCTGTGCTCTGGACTCAGGAGGTGTCAGAAATTGCGCTCCTGACCATTGCCTTCATTGGTGGAGCCGTCGCGTATCCGAAGGGAGCGAACATGTCGGTGCAGGCACTGATCATTCGCCTGCCCGCAACGTGGAAGCCCTATCTGGCCGCCCTAGTCGACTGGCTCGTCTTTATCATGAGCGCGGGGGCCTTCGCGCTCTTCGTGCCGACGCTTGCCCAGCAGATCGAGGAAAAGACGCCCATCCTGCAGCTGCCGGTGTTCTGGGTTTCCCTGGCGTTCTCTTGCGGCATGGTGCTCATCACGTGGTTCGCCGTCGTCAAGCTTTGGCGGCAGGAACGCCGGCCGGTCGTGGCCGCCGCAGGGATCGCCGCGGCGATGGTCGCCGTCGTCCTATTGGCCCCGCCGCTGTTCTACTACGCTTCGCCGAACGTCCTCCTGGCCCTGGTGCTCGCGGTCCTGTTCCTGTTGCTCTTCCTTGGCCTCCCCATCGCCTTCGTCCTGGCCCTCGCGTCGGGAATCGACCTCTACCTCGGCGGCATTTCCAATGTCAGCGCCATGGTGCGCATCATCTCCATGGGCAACGGCTAGTTCGCGCCCCCGGCCGGCGTCGTCTTCTACCTCGTCTGTGCCACCGCCCGCGAAACCGTGGAAAACAGCCTGAAGCACTTCTGGCCGTACCTCATTGCCCTGTTCATCGGGCTCCTCGTACTTGCTGCCCTCGCATCGTCCAGCACGCCGTAGTCATCACCCTCAAAGGCTCCAGCTACCGACTCAAACATGCACAGACAGACTCACTGCCCTCGACAAGACCGGAAAATCAGGCAGAACAACCAACATCAACGTGGCTCACTTTTGCACCCGCGAAGTGGCTCAGTTTTCGACCATCGCTGACAAGAAAGCACCGGGCTGATCAGCGCTATCGGCCAGGAGATCCTGACCCAGACCTGCGTCCAGCTCAAATCCTGGCGGGGACAGGACCGGGAACACTCCGTGGCCGTGAACGTCTCAGCCGAGCAACTGCGGGCGCCAGGATACGCGCGGACCGTTATGGACACCCTGGCCGTCGCCGGGATCCGCTGCGACCAATTGATCCTGGAAGTCACCGAAAGCGTCTTCATGGACCCCGCTCCGCATATCACCACCCAGCTGGGGCTGCTGCGCCGCCAAGTCATCAAGGTCGCCCTGGATGACTTCGGCACCGGGTATTCATCCCTCGGCCGGCTCCAGGATCTTCCCGTGGACATCCTCAAGATCGACCAGTCCTTCGTCTCCGTGATCATCATCGGGGACGAGGGGCTCCCGATCCTCGATTCCATGACCGCGATGGCCCACAACCTCGGACTCAAAATCACCGCCGAGGGAGTCGAAACCCCCGAACAGGCCCGATACTTGCTCGGCCTAGGATGTGACTCCCTCCAGGGCTACCTCTTCTCCCGCCCCGTCCCGCCCCGGGAAGTCCCGGAAGCTGAACATCACGCCAGAAGAGCCATCACAGAATTCCATTCCGGCCACATACAGGTGGAGTTCCGGCCTTGTTAGGGGCAGGTTGGCTTATTCACGTGCTGGAAGCGTCGGCACCTTTTTGACTGTTGCGAGGAGGAGGACTCCGGTGACCGCTACGGCGCCTGCAAGGAAGTAGGCGATGAACGCTTGGGGCGGGGCGGTGTCGGCTTCGCCGAGGATGGTGATGCCGATGGTGACGGCAACGAGGGGGTCGATGACTGTCAGCCCGGCCACGACGAGTTCGGGAGTGCCCCGGGTGTGTGCGTTCTGGACTAGGAACGTCCCGGACACGGCGGCAATCACCAGCCCGGCCAGGCAGCTAAGGGACAGCCATTCGAAATCGCCCTGGAAGAGCCGGGCGATGACGGTCTTTGCCAAGGCCGCGACGAATCCGAACAGGACACCGGCACCACCGGTAAAGATGATGGCCCCCCATCGCCGCCGCCAGAGACCGTAACCCGTTCCAAATGCGGCGAGGACGATACCGAGAATAACCAAGATAGTGATGAGGTGCCCGTCGCTGATTAGAACGTCCTGGGCGGACACGGCAGCGACAGCAACGAACGCGCCCACCCCACCGACACACAAAGCCACGGATGTGAGGGCCCGGCGCCCCGGGGACCGGCGGGTCATCCGTGCCGTGGCCAACGTGGTCACAACCAGGGCGACCGCGCCGATGGGCTGCACCACGATCAGGGGTGAAAATCTCAGGCTCGTAAGCTGCAGGAGTATTGCAGCGGCGAGCATCGCTGTCCCGCCCAGCCAGACCGGTTTGCGCATTAGGGCCTGGAGGCGTCCCCCGCCCATGCTCCCGGCGGTCCGCCCCGGGGCGGCCCCCTGGTCTTCCACGGCTTTGTGTTGAAACAGCGTGCCGAGGGCCAGCAGTACAGCCCCGGCGACGGCGATCGGGATACCGAGCCAGTGATAGGACGAAATCGCTGACACGGCGGAAGCATGGGTCATGATCCGACCCTACCGATTCGTTGGCTGCGCCGCTGCTCTGGCTGGCCGACGGGTGCTAGATGGATCTGCGCCGATGCCTGCTTCATGTTTTGTTGGCGAGGTAATCGATAATTAACCAGGCACCAGGCACCAGGCAGGATTTGGACGAGCTGGCCGGCCCCGTTGGTGGCGACGCTGGTGACGGCTGCTCGGATGACTGCCAGGGCGTGCCGGGGAGTGGGCGTGCTTCGATTCCGCCGGGCGTCCCGCGATCGGGCC
The DNA here is from genome assembly GCF_029960715.1 of Arthrobacter sp. AL05. Classification (NCBI taxonomy): domain Bacteria; kingdom Bacillati; phylum Actinomycetota; class Actinomycetes; order Micrococcales; family Micrococcaceae; genus Arthrobacter; species Arthrobacter sp. AL05. The sequence continues at coordinate 7,259 of NZ_JASBRC010000026.1, read as the reverse complement.
AGCTCAGGGCTCGTAACTTCCGGGGGGCGAGACCGGTCCGTGTGACCTTCAGAGGTCTGCTCATTGGGTCAGGCGCGGGCGTGGCGGATATTGCACAGTCACTTGCGCGTCTGTGGCCGTGATCGACCGCGGGCACCGGGCCAGGGGGAGTTCCGGCTAGTTGGTGGTTGCGGCGTAGAGGTTCAGGCTGGCTGAGAAGATGATCCAGGAAATGTAGGGGAGCATCAGGGCCCCGGCGGTCCGGCTGAGGGGGCCGAACCGGAGAACCGTCACGCTTACTCCCACGAACAGTGCGGTGATGATGAGGAGCGCGAGCCACAGGGCGGCGGTTCCGATCATGGGGTACATGCCGAAAAACGTGGGGGCCCAGGCAAGGTTCAGGGCCAACTGGGCGCCGTAGGCGACCATGGCGCCGCGGCGGGCCGCCTGTTGGCGCCAGATGAGCCAGGCGGCTACGGCCATGGTCGTATACAGCACCGTCCAGACGGTCCCGAAGACCCAGTCCGGGGGTGTCCAGGGTGCCTTGTTCGCGGCGGCGTACCAGCCGTGGGCGTTGGCGATGATGGCTAGCGAACCCAGGAATGACACCGCGTGGGCCAGGGCCATGAAGCCCAGCAGCGCTGCGATCTGAAGGCCGGTGCCGGCCCTGGCCGGCGTCGGCTGGGCGGGGACGGGTTCTTCAAATTTCGGGGGCACTGGTACACCTTGGCCAATCCCGGGGTGCCCGTCAAACCGGAGACTGCCCAGGAAGGTATTCTCCAGCCTTTCCGATGTGCCCTGGTTGCGGTTGTCCGGGTGTGGTCTCCGTACCGAATACCGGTACAGGGATGGAGACCCGGGCTGGCCGGGGCTGCGGGGAAACCCCGCCGGGTGAGGGTTAGCTGATGGGGAGAGTGTCGTTGGCTGGCTTGTTTCCCGTGTCGGGCCCGGGGCGTGGTGAGGTGAGGGTTTGGCGCAGTTCGGTCCAGAACTGGGTTGCCGTCTGGGGCCTGTGATGGGAGGGACGGACCCTCATACCGCCCTGATGGCCGGGCCTCATTGCGGCTCCGTAGATTACGTACCGTTCGCGGCCGGCGTGTTTGGTCGAGTACATTGCCTTGTCGGCCCGCTCGAGCAGCTCTTCGCGGTCTTCCAGTCCGGTACCGATGGCTATCCCTATGCTGGCGGGGACCTGCAGTGCGGCCCCGGCGACATGGACCGGCGCGGCGATGGCGTCCATGACGCGCCGGGCAATGGGCGCTGCGATATCGGTTCCGGAGCCGGGGAGCACGACGGGTCACGTAGGCCTGGTTGGCCAGCGGGACTATCTCATAAACGGTGTATCCGGCAGTTTTCTTTTGTGGTTTTCAGCTGCCGGGATTCGGTCGCTGAAGGTGATGGCGAAGGCGTTCAAAGCGGGCTTCCAGCGCACGGCTCAACGCATCCCCGGCACTGCAGCGCCTGATCGAATCAACGCCGCAGGATCAGCTCGGTGACCGTTTCGGGACGTTTGCCGGCACGATTGACGATGCTGCCTTACCCGGGCCGGACTCCCTGATCGTCGTCACGGGAGCAACGGAAGCCGAACTCCGCCAGAACGGCAGGGCCGTCCTGGTGTCAGACTTCACCACCGACCCCTACGGTGGCAGCGCGGCCGCCTACAACACGGTGCTGTCCATCGGGGCCATCGCCGTGTTCTTCCCCGTTCTGCTGCTGATCAGCATTGTCACCGGCCTGGGCGCCGCCCAGCGCCGCGAACGCTTCGCGACCCTGCGCCTCATCGGCGCATCCCCACAGCTCATCTCCCGGATCGCCGCCGTCGAAACCGCCGTCCCCAGCCTTGTCGGGGCGTTGCTGGGCGTCGTGCTGGCAATCGTGCTGAGGCCGGCTGCCGCGCAAATACCCGTCAACGGCACCAGGATGTTCGCCGCAGATCTGACCACCGGCCCGGCGGCGGCCGCCGCCGTCGTCGCCCTGGTGGTCGCGGCCTCGACACTTGTGGCCGCGCACCGCACGGCCCGTGCCGGCATTGGCCCCTTGGGCGTGACGAGAGCCGTGCACGAAAAAACACCCACCATGTGGCGGACCGCGCCCGTGCTGGCCGGACTCGCCGCCATGATCACCGCTGTCCTCGCGATCCGGACCGGCGACGCGGGGCTACTGTGGCTGGCATCTCCGCTCCTTATCCTCGGCTTTCTGCTCATCCTCGTCGGCATCGTGGTCATCGGCCCCTGGCTGACGCGCCTGGTGAGCCGGATCGGACTGCGCCAGGCGCGAAGCGCGGCAGGAGTCATTGCCGCCAGCCGGATCCAAAAGACACCGGTCGCGACCTTCCGGTCCGTATCAGGGCTGGTCATCGCCGTGTTCGTGGTCTCCGTCTTCGCCGGAGGATCCAGCATCGTCGAATCCACGGAGGTGCGCCCGGCCCGGCCCGGCCTGCTTCAGCCCACCAGCCTCCACGCCACCATAAGCAGCGGACACACCCCGGCCCAGGTAGCGGAGGCCGCCCGCCAGGCCAGGGACCTGGCCGGAATCCGCAGCGCCACCGTCGGCTACGGCCCGGCAGCTCTCTCCGAAAGGGGTGCCGGTTCTGAAATCTACTTTCGCGCCGCGGACGCCCCCGACCTCGGATTCCAGGACATCCCAGCCGCAGAGACCGTCGCCGTCGATACAACGTTCCTCCACTACTGGACCACGCAACCACTGGCACTGACCCCGGCGCCCGCCACCAACCTGGACGGACTGGTTCCTGTCGTGATGGTGCTCGGCACCGACGGGACCCCGGAAGCTATGGACCGTGCCCGGACAGCATTAAACAGTTCAGGCATCACGGCCATCCCTGCCACCTCCCCGCTGGACCTCAAACTGCAGTCCACCGGCCGCCTGATTCAGGGCCTGGCCGTCCTTGCCTACCTCGGCATGTTCGTCGCGATCGCCATCGCCGGCCTCTCGCTGGCCGTCGCCACCGCCTCCGCCGTTCTGGACCGGAAGAGAGTTCTCGGCCTGATGCGGCTGGTGGGAATGCCGGTGTCCGTCCTGCGCCGCATCATCACCCGTGAAGCAGCAGTCCCGCTCCTGGCCGTGCTGCTACTCTCGGTCGGCCTCGGATTCCTTGTCGCCTGGCTGATGGTGACCTTCATCGACGACACCTACCGAGTGACCTGGCCGGCACCCGACTACTTCATGGCCCTGGGTCTCAGCTTGCTCCTGGCCCTCGGAGCAGTCACCGCGACCTTCGGCCTCATTCGGAGCAATACGGCAATGACGGCTACCCGCTTCGAGTGACATGCACTTGAGACGATCCGGTGAAACGTCCGGTAAAGGATCCGCTTGCGGTCAGGGCGACTCTGCCGATGTTGCCCCGGAATCCTCCTCGGCGGGCTGGCTCCGCGGACAAGTTGCCGCCGCCTTTAGGACTCTGAAACTTATCGGTGAGCACGAGAGGGGCCTAGTCATGCAGGACTACTTGGTAGAGGTTGTGGTCTTGCCATCTACCGGCAATCTGCAGGTATCGCGGGGCCATCCCGATCTGCTGGAAGCCGCCCTTCAATAGCACCCGCTGCGAGCTAACGTTGTGCGGCAGAGTGCTCGCCTCGATGCGGTGTAGTCCGAGCTCGTCGCGGGCCGTTTCGACTATCGCCTGGACCGCGGCTGATGCCAGACCGCGGCCTGCATACTGGCTGTCCACCCAGTAACCCAGCCCCACGCTCTGGAAGGGGCCGCGCACAATTCCAGCCATGTTGAACCGGCCAACGAGGGTATCGCCGGCAAACAAGCCAAGGGGGTACCCCTCACCAGCCTCATGAGCAACAAGGCGGCTGGCGATGTCGGCAGCCTGCCATGCCTCCGTGTAGTACTCCTCGGGGCGTACTGGTTCCCAGGGAGAAAGGTACGCACGGTTGCGCACATACGCAGCGGCAAGCTCTGCCGCATCGTTCGGGCGCAGTACACGCATGCTGACATCTTCACTAAGCTGACGCGATTTAAACACCGGACAACAATACTCGCGGTCGTCGTTTGCGTTCCCCGGTGGAAATTGGATGCCGCGAACCTATCGGTGCAAGTAGGGCAACGAAGGCAGGCGGTCACCCAAAATTGTGGACACCCGTCGGACGTTGCCCGTTCAGGGATCCTTTGCTGAGATGGCAGTAGTTGCTGTGGGCGGTTCCGTCAGTTCCTCAAACCGAGGCACCCGCCCAAGGTTCGGATTGCGGCACGATTCCGGACGAGAGAGGTTCGCGCTCCTCAGGTGAGCGGCGGGAGTCTCGTGCCATCATCAGACGGAGAGGTCGCGAACCGACGGGCGGTCCCGCCGATCGTGGCGGAGATTATTTCTTCGCGCACCTGTCGATCTGGGCGAGACCCGTTCGTAGTAGTAGTGCAGGCGGGAGGATCCCGCCCACGAGGAGGAGAACGTCATGACGAAGTACCTGGTATCTGTCCACAACACTGCCGGCCAGACGCGCGCGCCGATGTCCGACGCCGAGATGCAGCAGTCGTACCAGCAGATGAATGCTCTGGAGGAGGAGATGAAGTCGGCCGGCGCCTTCGTGTTCTCCGGACGCCTGTACGAGCCTGACACCGCCACCGTGGTCCGCGTGTCGAACGGGGAAGCCGTGACCACCGACGGCCCCTTCGCGGAGTCGAAGGAGTACCTGGCCGGTTTCTACATCATCGAGGCCGACAACCTTGACGGTGCCATGTACTGGGCGTCGAGGACCACCGCTCTGGTCGGGGCACCAATCGAGGTCCGGCCCTTCTGGGACGAGCCCGCGGCCTGAGCCCGTGCGTGCCGCCGATGCCGGATCCGGGCCGGGACCGGGTGAGGTCGGCCGGTGGCTGTGACAGGTTTGGATGGCCCCGGTAGGACGGTTATTTCTGGCCCCACTTCGTGACTCGCCGGGCACCTGTGACGGTTATTTGTGGCCCCACCTTCAACGTTGGATCCATCAGTGGATGGATGCGGCGGAAGGCTGGTCTGGATGGAGTCGAGAGTGGAGTTGTTCGCGCGGATTCGAAGGGACGCCCGGGTTGAGGGCTTGTCGGTTCGTGCGTTGGCGGTCCGGTACGGGGTTCATCGACGAACGGTGAGGCAGGCACTGGATTCAGCTGCCCCTCCGGAGCGTAAACAGAGACAAGGTGTGTCCTGGAGGCTGGAGCCGTTCAAGGGCGCGATCGATGCGATGCTGATCGAGGATACGACGGCGCCGCGGAAGCAGCGCCATACTGCGCGCAGGATTTTGGCCCGGCTTATCGAAGAGCATGGTGCGCAGGAGCTGTCGTATTCGACGGTGCGTGATTACGTCAGGGTCCGTCGGGCCCAGGTTGATGTGGAGGCAGGCCGCCGCGTTGAGGTGTTTGTTCCTCAGGAACACGCTCCGGGTGCTGAGGCTGAGGTGGACTTCGGCGAGGTCTATGTCGTGCTGAACGGGGTGAAGACGAAGTGCCATATGTTCATCTTCCGGTTATCGAATTCGGGCAGGGCCATTCACCGGATATACCCGACTCAGGCCCAAGAAGCTTTCCTTGAAGGGCACGTCGAGGCCTTCAAGGTTCTGGGCGGCATCCCGACTAAACACATCCGCTATGACAATCTCACCAGTGCTGTCACCGCGGTGGTGTTCGGGCAGGGCCGGCAGCGCCGGGAGAACGAGCGGTGGGTGTTGTTCCGTTCGTTCTACGGCTTCGATCCCTTTTATTGCCAGCCTGGCATCGCGGGGGCCCATGAGAAGGGCGGGGTCGAGGGCGAGGTGGGGTGGTTCCGCCGCAACCGGCTTTCACCGATGCCTGTCGCTGAGTCTCTGGATGAGCTCAACGACCGGATACGGGCTTGGGAAGCCCTGGACGATGCCCGGCGGATCAATGACAGGATCCGCACCATAGGCCAGGACTTCGAGCTTGAACGGCCGTTCCTGGCCCCGTTGCCGGCGGAGGAATTCGATCCGGGTCTGGCGCTGAACCCCAGGGTTGATAGGTCCTCGATGGTCACGGTCAGGATGGTGAAGTATTCCGTCCCTGCCCGGTTCATCGGCCGAAGGGTCCGGGTCTCATTGCGGGCGTCCGAGGTCGTGGTGTTCGATGGCCGGACCGTGGTCGCCAGGCATCAGCGGGTCGCCGCCCGGTCCGGTCAGTCGGTCCAGCTGGACCACTATCTCGAGGTCCTCAGAACTAAGCCCGGCGCCCTTCCAGGTTCCACGGCTTTGGCCAAGGCGCGGGAGTCCGGGGTGTTTACCAGCGCGCATGAGGCTTTCTGGGCCGCATCCCGCCGGGTCAACGGCGATGCCGACGGGACCCGTGAACTCATCGACGTCCTGCTCCTGCACCGGTCGATGGATGCCGGAGACATTCATGCAGGGATCACCGCGGCGCTGGGAGTGGGAGCGGTCGGCGCGGACGTCGTCGCGGTCGAAGCCCGCAGATACGCCACGGCATCTTGCCGGGGTGGGGCCAGTTTCGACCGTCATCCCGGTGCTCATGCTGAAGAGAAGGTGCAACGGGTTGTCAGTCTCACCCAGCGCCGGCTCATGGACCCGGCCGCCGTCATCGCCGGACTCCCGCCGGACACACGGCCCCAGCCCTCGGTTCGTGCCTATGACGAGCTGCTGGCCAAACGTTCCGAACACCCTGCAGGAACCGCGTCAAAGGAGAACATCTCATGAGCCCCACCGCACCGGCCACCGCCATCACACCGACCCTGCGCCGGCGGCGCGGACTGACCGAACAGGCCGCGGTCGCAGCCGTGGACCAGGCCTGCCGCCGGCTGCGCCTGCCCACCATCCGGGCGGTCCTCGATGAAGCGCTCACCGTCGCGGGGAAGGAACAACTCTCCTACCAAGGCTTCCTGGCCGAGCTGTTGCTGGCAGAGTGCGACGACCGCGACCGGCGCTCCTCGATCCGCCGCGTGAAAGCCGCGAATTTTCCCCGGGACAAGTGGCTCGGGGACTTCGACTTCGATGCGAACCCGAACATCAACGCCGCCACCATCCACACTCTGGCCACCGGGGAGTGGATCCGCAAAGGACAACCCCTCTGCCTGATTGGGGATTCCGGGACCGGCAAATCTCACCTGCTCATCGGAGTCGGCACCGCCGCCGCGGAGAAGGGCTATCGGGTCAAATACACCCTCGCCACTCGGCTCGTGAACGAACTCGTCGAAGCTGCAGATGAGAAGGTCCTGGCCAAGACCGTTGCCCGCTACGGCCGCGTGGACCTGCTCTGCATCGACCTATGCCGAGCCCGTGACTATGCCGAGGCATTCGGTGGTGGCCGGTAAAGCCGTT
>NZ_JASBRC010000025.1:0-17233 GCF_029960715.1 Arthrobacter sp. AL05 | reverse complement strand
TAGTCATCACCCTCAAAGGCTCCAGCTACCGACTCAAACATGCACAGACAGACTCCCTGCCCTCGACAAGACCGGAAAATCAGGCAGAATAACCAACATCAACGTGGCTCACTTTTCCGCCCGCGACATGGCTCAATTTTCGACCATCGCTGACAGTCGGCAAAGGACCTGGAGGTTTGGTAATGGCACGGAATCGATTCACCGGTCAACCCGGACAAGTCTTCGCACCGCAGCGCCCCTCGGTAAGTGCATGATGTCGCGCATCGGGGTCGAGGCAGTTTCCGGACGCGAGGATGGCTCGCGTGTCCTGGACGCGGCGGACGCCCGGGAGCCCCTGCGTGACGTGAGGCGGTCTCGCGATGCCGCCAGGGATGTCGCCGCCCAGTACAACCTGCTTGCGTTCCGCGCAGCACGCAGGCACATACGCCCTGTCCGGACCGCTACCGCTGCAGGACTTCGGGCGCTACGCGGCCCTGTGCCCACAGTCCTGGCGAGTTCTCTGAGCTTCGTTGCCCATGAGGACGACGACCTGCTGTTCCAGAACCCTGATATCAGCGACTGGATCGCCTCCGGGCTGCCGCACTGCACCGCGTTCCTTACCGCTGGCGAGTTCGATGGGCTGGCGAACCGCACGAGGGAGGAATACGCGGCAGACCGCCAGAACGGTGAACGAGCCGCCTATGCGCTCATGGCCGGAGTCCCGGACCACTGGGACCGGTCCAGCATGGACGTCGATGGCCGTCCGATTGAGATCGACACGCTCGCCGATGCGCCCGGCCTGGTCCAGCTGGTCTTCCTGTGCCTTCCCGACGGAGGAGACGCCAATCATCTGGACGCCTTGGGGAAGTTGTTCCGCGGGGAGTCCGCTTCACAACCAACGATCGTGCCCACGGGGGGACCGGTCGCCAACAGCCTGACGTATACTCGGGCGGAACTCATCAGTACTCTGACGTCCCTCATGGAGATTTTCCAGCCCACCATCATCCGGGCGCAGGATCCGTGCCCGGACCCGCGGGCCGCCGACGATCACCGGGACCACATAGCAACGGCACAGTTCGTGGCCGAGGCGGTGGCCGACTACCACGGCCCGGACAGTTGCCAGCACGCGGCGCTGGTCAACTACCGCTGCTACAGTATCGCCGGTTCGCAGCCCAACCTGACCGGGCAGCGATCCGCAGAGAAGGCCTCCATCTTCGCAACATACGCGGCATCGGACCCGCAAGCCCATGACCTCGGCTGGACCTCGTCGAGGTACTACCGGTGGCCCTCCGGAAGCGTGTGGGCGGCCCGCGACGGGCTGGGCACGCCTCGCGCGTTCGCCGTCCTGGACAGTCAGGTCATGGCGTGGCACCAGGACCCGATCAGTTGTCTGTGGGAAGGGCCCAAAGAACTTGGGGGTGGTCCCGTCGCTCCGCACCTGGCAGTGGGGCACAATGCCGACGGCCGGCTTGAGGTGTTTGCATTCCGGATCGACACCGGAGACATCACCACGGCGTTCCAGACCGGACCCGACCTCGCATTCTCCGACTGGGTCAACTTGGGCAGCCCCGACGGCACCGGATCGGCGGCCACAGGCACCCCCACCGTCGCCAGCAACCGGGACGGCAGGATGCAGGTTTTCGCGCGCAATCCCAGTGGCGGAATGAGCACCATTGCCCAAAATGGGCCCAACCTCAACTTTTCCGACTGGCAGGACGTCGACGGCGGAACGGACCTGATCAACGAGCCCGCCGCGGCCGTTGTGACAGCCGACGGCCGCATCGAGTTATTTGCCAGCAACGGCGACGGCGTGGAGCACTGGTTCCAGCCCGTCGCGAACGGGCCGCTGGAGCATGACCCGGCGTTTCCCTCGAGGGCCGCCGCGGGGGCCCCGCAGGCAGCAAAGGGGCGTGACTCCCTGTTGCGGGTGTTCTACAGAAATCCACAGGACGGCCACGTGCTGGCGTCGCTCCAGGCCGCCGTGAATGGCGGCTGGGATCCCATCGTGTCGGACCTGGGCGGTCCGGCGGGGCAGGGGCAGACCACGGTGCTGACGAGGCCGGCACCGGACGGCCGCCTGGTTCTGGCCACCCGCGCAGATCCGAGCACGGAGTACTTCGACCTGCAGGAAGATGACGGCACCTTTGCCGGACTCTGGACCGAGCTGCCCTGCTCCCTGATGGGTGTACCCGCAGTCGTGCTTCAGGCCAACAACGTGTTGGCGATGCTGGGCATTGGGACGGACGGCTTCCTCTACGTCAACCAGCAAACCATGGACGGTCCGCCCTTCGATTTCCAGGGCTGGATCCGCGCGGGAGCTTAGCCTTGATCCACCGAAGATGATCGAGGCACCGACGGCGGTCTAAACCGGGAATGAACGTTCTTAAAGGAAAAGGGAAACCAGATCCGCGGCCGCCTCGCAGCAGCCCGCAGCGAAGGCACCCACCCCAGCGCAGCCGTCACCACGGGCAACGGTGCCGTGAACGCCAGAGAGTCCCGCACGATGGCAACAGCAGCAGGTGTCAATGGCCAGTAGGGACTGAACGAGGTAAGAACGGCCCGAGCCTATAAGTAACGGCGCAACCGCGACCTAGATGATCGAGCTATTTCGGATATCGTATATGTCCTGATGGGTGGGGCCCCGGAAGAAGCATTCTTCGAATTCAGCCACTTCGTGAGCATCATTGCGTGACCAACGGAGATGAGCGCCACGAGTGCAACTTTTGAGGGTAAAGCCCACCGGGGTTGTTGTGTGGTTCCCACCTTGCACGGCGCGTACGCTTCCGGGCACCGGCGGCCTGGGTAACCGCGCCTGGCAACGCACCGTTCGTCGCGGGCTACGTGGGACACTTCTGGGTGCCGCCCCAAAGTGTTACGTGCAGGCCCCTTCACCGGACTATCCATCGAACGGTCTTGCGGGACGTCGTCTGGCAGCCCACCTCTACTTCAAAGATCAGAACCTCGGACCTCGATAGGGACCCGCTAGCCCACGGATCAATCGAAGTCTGTGGTTGCGGGCGTTACCGGAGCATCTGCCTCTCCACGCGTCCCTTCTGCCCGGGACCCGGGCGAAAGCAGCAGTGGAGCGATCATATCGTTTTGCGCGGCAGATCTGGTCCACCATACCCGGGCGTGATCGAGATCTCCGCCCTCCCTAGCATGCAGACCGAGCATGTTCATGCTGTCCGTGTTGCCAGCATCAGCGGAGGCCGCGACGGCGCGAAGCGCGTTCATCGACGGCGTCGGCGGCGTCTTGAGGGAACAGCAGCAGGCAGTCAGCGGCAATGGTACTGCCTGCTTTGACAGCTTTCAGGAGCAATTGCCGGGCTAGCGGAACGGCTCCGCCTGCGAGATATAGCTCGGCGATGCTCATGAGCACTTCGGGGTTGCCCGAGGCTGCTGCACGCTTGCGGTGGTCAAGTCGAGCCTGCAGATCCCCGTCCGTGCAATACTCTCCCAAAAGGAGCTCCGCAAAGGGAGCGACATCCTCATCGCCGCTGTCGATGGCAATCTGGTAGGCGTTCCGGGCACCGGCCGGATCATCCTGCCCCTCAAGCAGCAGCCCCAGGTTCACGGCTGCCGATCTGCAAGGCGCTGCAGATCGCCCCGAGCACGTACTACGCCCGCCGTTCCCGGCCGGAGTCCGCCAGAGCAGTCAGCGACCGGGAACTGAGGGGAAAGATCGAGCGCGTCCACGCTCAGAACTACGATGTCTACGGAGTCCGGAAGATCCACAAGGAGCTGCACCGGCAGGACATCCCAGCGGCGCGCTGCACCGCCGAGCGGCTGATGCGCCAGAAGGGCCTGCGCGGGATCTCGCGGTCCAAGGGGCCCGCGCACCACGAAGCCGGCACCGGAGACCGGCAGGCCCGCGGACCTGGTCGAACGCCGGTTCCAAGCGACAGCGCCGAACCGGCTGTGGGTCGCAGACATCACGTATGTCCGCACGTTCGCCGGCCGGGTCTACGCGGCGTTCGTCATCGACGTCTTCTCCCACAGAGTCGTCGGCTGGCAGGTGGCCATCAGCCTCTACACCGATCTGGCACTGGACGCTTTGGAAATGGGTATCTGGGCCCGGACCCGGGACGGCGCCGAACTTACCGGCCTGATACTTCCCTCGGATTATGCCGAGGATGTTAACGCCAACCGAAAATAGGGCCAGAAATGCCAACTGAAAACAAGGCCACCGACCATTATGGAAGGTGATCAATTTGGATGATTGGGCGGAGATACGCCATCTGTCTTCAGCGGGTAAGCACTCGAAGCGTGAGATCGGCAGGAGCGTGGGGGGTCCCGCGGAACGGTGGAGCGGGCGCTGGAGTCGGACCGGGCGCCGAAGTACCGGCGGGCGGCAGGAGTGTCGAGTTTTGACGCGTTTGCCTCCAGGGTGCGGGAGCTGTTAGTGAAGACGCCGACGATGCCGGCTGCGACGCTCGCGGAGCGGGTGGGTTGGTCTGGTTCCGCGTCGCTGTTCAGGGCGAAGGTCGCCGCGATCCGGGCGGAATACGGGACTTCCGCTCATAGATCAAGTACTACGCCCGGGGCCCTGCGCCCACCCCGAATGAGCGATGGGTTGCGTCGTCTCGGAGACCCGGCCCGGGACGCCGGCTGGTCCCATGAGGAGTACCTGGCAGCTGTCCTCTCCCGTGAAGTCTCCGAATGCGAAGCCTCCGGAGCGGCGACTCGGATCAAGGCCGCGAGGTTCCCCGCGCACAAGGACCTCGAGGAGTTCAACTTCGACCACCAGCCCTCCGCGGACCGGAAGCTTATCGCCTACCTGGGCACCGGGGTGTTCCTCTTCGAGGCCAAAAACGTGGTCCTTCTCGGACCTCACGGCACCGGCAAAACCCACCTCGCCGTCTGGGGCGGTTTCTTGGGCTAAACGGTAGGTTCAACACCACGGCGGGACTCCTGATCTGATATGCCCGAGTATCCACGAACGACCGCCCCGATCGCACAGGTGATCGATCAAGATCCGGTCTGGGTCGTCGCCGCGCTGCCTGCCCAGCATGCGTTAACGACGGAGGAGGCAGAGATCATCGGGGGTGCTGGCTTTGGATTCGGGGGCCGGCTCCCACCCCCAAAACGGCGAGGACAGCGACGCCGGATACCCAGAAGCCGGATGCGGCGATGACGGGGACAATGATGGCTCCGGTGGCGGGTGAACTGGTGGGAGGACCATGGCAGCAGGGTCCACCGGTTCCTGCAACTCGCCCCGAGGCTGGCCCGCCTGCTGCCTGGCCAGGCTCAGCGAGCTCATGATCAGCTCCTGATCGGTTGCCTTGTCATGCTGTTCCCCCCGCAGTCCTGCATGAACTGGTGTCAGAGCGGAAGACCCGGACCGGCCGCAAACCCAAGGTCGATCTAAAGAATAATCAGCAAATCATGTCGTACGCGGCCCTGGCCACCATGAAGTAGTGAACGCGAAAACCCAACGGAAGGACGAACGATGATGAACACCCCGAAGAGACCCCGCAGGGCGGTACCCGGTCCGCCGTAGTCAGCCGGTCCCCCCCCACAACCGAATAGGACGTTTCCGGGAACCCACACACCCGGAACATCAGATCAGAGGCAAGAGTGTGGACACTGTCCACACGAAAAAACACCAAAAAAGCCTCTGACCTGAGGAAACACTGTGCCCGAGGTGGGACTCGAACCGGGTTCCAGCCCTTGCAAACACTGGCCTCCCGCCGAAACATCCGCTATCCGGCCCAGTCCGGCACCGGTACGGCCCAGTCCGCGACCCAAAGTGTGGACACTGTCCACACCCCCAGATCTCCCCACCACAGGCCTCCCCCAAACTGCCGCACCCCGCATCGACAGGGTGCGGCACTTCGTTGCCCAGAAAAGAGTTGATCCTGCTGGAGAGTTCAACCGCGGCTGCAACCGGGTCCCGCCCGCGCCCGTTGCCGAGTCTTGGGCATGCAACACGGCATGCCCAGCCTCCAGACTCTCCATCACGACGTCACCTTCCCTTCAAACTAGTCATGATCCGATCGACGGACCGCAGCATGACCGGGCGGCGCCCCTTCAGACGCTGATCGCGGACTAACCGAGCCACACGAAACAACGGAACCCCGGCGGCGCCACTAGCCGCCGCCACAGCACGGACTGGACTGCTGGCAGTGCGACAGAGGTGGCTGTCATCCGTGCCACTTATGAACGTTAAAGCAGGGAACCGTAAAGACCTGGCACCGCGGAGAAGGGAGGGAGTGCCTGGTCAGACCGGCGGCTCTAGCGGCACGTACCGTAGTCGTGTCCGGCGGGGACCGGGATGTCGGTGAACCAAGTAAGGCTGAAGCAGCCGCCTGGTTCGTGACAGTCCAATCGGTTTTCACATACTCCAAGACGCTTCTGCCGGCGGTCTGGTAGATGACATGTACCCCCAATGTGCAGCCGGAACCCACAGTACGGAAGTCTCAGGGCATACTGGTGACTTACTGTTCTATGATCCGCGCCTATCTGCGCTGGGCCCGCAACCACAGCCGCAAAGACCCGACCGCGCTCATCGACGCAGTGTTCGCCGCCCTGGGCGAGCAGACGGTAACCGTCGCCGGAACCGAAGCCGTTGAACTCGTCATCCCGCGCGTCGCCGCCCAGATCAAGGAACTCAAACACCAGCGGACCATCGTGGCCGACGAAGTCGAAAAGCTCCCGGACGACTTCCCTCTTACGCGGGTCTTGATGTCCGTGCCGGGAGTCGGCATCAAGACCGCAGCGACGATACTCCTGACCATCGGCGACGCGGGCCGCTTCAAAACCTCCGGTCATCTCGCCGCCTATGCCGGCATCGCACCGGTCACCCGCCGCTCCGGGACCTCCATCCGGGGGGAATTCCCTTTGCGCTTCGGCAACAAAGAACTCAAGAATGCGCTCTTCAGGTCCGCCTGGATAGCCTCGTGCCATGACCCGCTCTCCAAGGCCTACTACGAGCGGAAACGCGCCGAAGGGAAGAAACATAACGCCGCCATCATCTGCCTCGCCCGGCGCCGCTGCGACGTCATCTTCGTCATGCTCAAAAACGGAACCTTCTACCTGGAAAAAACTCCTCAGGCAGCTTGACTAAAAGCATAGGGACACCCCCCGTGGCGAGCCCGCGGAGGCTTCCCCGGGATCGGTGCCCGGCCTCGTTGGCGAAGCTCCGGTCAAATAGCGGTTGACCGGAGCTTCGCCTCATTATGACTGGCCGAACCTTGATGTTCGCTGGGAACGCGGTCGCAGGGGGCGCTACTCTGGCAAATTCGATCACTCCGAACGTGGGAAGCCAATAGCCGTGTTTACGTCAAGCTGTGCCGTGATTATTGCATCTGATGCAAGATCAGCACTCCTCCGCCCGTTGCCACCCGGCAACCGGTATTCGGGTGCCCCTTGCCGTTAGTAGCCGCCGTGGTGTGCACTGGTTTCGAACGCTCCTACCGGTGCTGGTGCCTTCCCGTGGGGCGTGCCCGGGGAGGTCCAGCCGGTCCGGTCCGACATCTCCTTGCCGACCAACACGTACAGGGCGAGCATCTCCTGGATGTTGGTGCCGGGGCATCCATTTTCGTCGTCGAGCCAGGCGAAGATAAAGTCACTGGCCGTCAGCAGGTCCTCGTCAGTGAAGTTGCTCAGGGTGGCCGCGAACCGAGAAGTCAGCGACCCGGTGCTTTCGCGGGGGCGTATTTCGAGAGAAACGCCGCGGCCCGGCACAGGCCGGTCCCCGGGGCCGTGGTCTGCAGCTTCCAGGTCCGTGCGCAGCCCGGCAAGAGCCGCTGACTCCACGAACGCGGCGCGGCCCAGGTGGACCTGGATGTGTGAAGCGGCCCTCATCTGCCGGATTCTGCCGGTAATGCCGATCAGGGCCTCCCGGGAGACTCTGGTGAGGCTGCCGTCAATGTCGACGTGGACGGTGTCCGTTGGGGCGTCGAGGCTGATAATTGCGTCGAGGTCGTGGTCCATGGATCGTTCCCATGACTGTTCGTCGGCGGAGCGGACCCGGAGTGAGGTGGTCCCGGCTGCGGGCTGGAGTGTTGCCCCGTGCACTGTGGTGTCATGGAGTGCTGTGTGTGCTGCTGGGGTGGGCTGCGGGGTGCTCCCGGTTCCGGAGGGGACCGACACCGGCTGGCCGATCACGGTGTCGGTCCCGTCCGGAGCGGCTCCGGGCGGTGGCGGATGGAGCTGACCTCGACTGTGACTTTCACGTCGTGTCCTGACAGGTCCTCGTCGAGGCTGGTGCGCAGAGTTGCGGCGATGGTGCGGGCGAGGTCGGCGGCCGGGACCGTGCCGTCGGCTCCGACCCGGACGCTGACGGTCGTTGATGTCCCTTCGGTGCTGAAGCGCACGTACTCCGGGTCCGGGTCACCGGCGTCCGGGTCCAGTGCGGCCCGGATCAGGCGGGCCGTACTCTTCCAGGCGGGGTCTACCGGGTAGAGGGTTTGTACTCCCTCCAGGGACAGGATGCGTTCACGGAGCCGGGCGGTGTCGGCCATTGTCCTATCCTTTCGATCCGGACGGAGAAGGTGGCCGGAGTTCGGTGATGGTGATGTTCAGTTCGGTGATGTTCAGTTCGGAGTGGGTTGCCAGAGCGGCATCCAATGCGGTGCGCAGGGTGGCTGCGAGCTCGGGGAGCCGGTAGCCGTAACGGGCCGAGACGTTCACGTCGACGGCGATCGGTGTTCCCGTGACGTTGACGTCTCCGGTGAAGCGGCATTTACCGATCATGATGCCTTCGATGGTGTCTCCGACGGACCGTACAAGGCCGCAGAGCGCTCCCTCGGTCTGAAAGAGCAGATCTCCGGGAAGCTCAGGTGCGAGCGGAATGCTGCGCCCGGCTTTCATCTCCAGGTTCAGGTTAGCGAGGATGCTCTCCAGCCAGGGCGAGTCGTCCCGGCCGGCCTCGGCTAGGTCTTCGGCCAGAAGGTCGTTGGTGATCTCCCGAAGCCTGCGCAGCCCGGCCAGCCCGGCTTGGCACTGTGGGCAGGTGCTGATGTGGTCGAGATCATCGGTGGTGCCGTTGTCGAGGTAGTCGCTGAGGTCTTCGATGGTGCGTCCGCAGCCGGTGTCGGTCGTGTCGTTCATCGCCAGTCCTCCATTTCCCGGGCCAGTGTGGTCCGTGCTCTGGCCAGCCGTCCGCGGACGGTAGCTTGGCTGATGTTGAGCGTTTCGGCAATGTCTTCATAGGACTGCCCGCCTAACTCACGCAACACCCAACATCGGCGTTGTTCTTCCGGCAGAGCGGCCAGGGCATTTTCAAGAGCCCGTGTGCCGGATGTTGTAACGGCCGAGGATTCCGGTCCCGGGGCAGGGTCGGGCAGGCCAGGAAAGTGTTCGATGGGTGCGTGGGGCTTGCGCCGGCGGAGCACGTCCAGAGCCCGATTGCCGGTGATCCGCAGCAGCCAGGGACGAACGGCGGACGCGTCACGGAGGCCGTCAATCTGGTTCCAGGCCTGGATCAGGGCCTCCTGAACGACGTCGTCAACGTCTGTGGTTGAGCCAAGAACGCGGCGGGCGTAGGCGCGCATCATCGTGCCGTACCTTCGTGCCAGGCCCTCGAAGGCTTCCATATCTCCGTCGCCGGCCCTCCGGGCGAGCAGGCCATCGCTGGCCTCGGCGAGGGCATCCTTACGGGCCGTGGCTGCGCTCAAAATTTCCCCTTAGGTGGTAGTAGCCGGTGCCCTCGAGAGCCGTTCGCGGCGGTGGGTCAAGGTCTCCCGCCCCGGCGAATGGGTGCCGCGGGCGGGAGAGCGGTGGTGCGCAGCCTACTTACTGAATCCCTCTTTGAGCTTGCGGGCGGCGTTTTTAATGTTTTCCCCGATGTCGACTGCGGTCTCCTTGGCTTTCTCGCCGGCTTCTTTCATGCCTGCGGCGGCCTGGTCCTTCTGGCCATCGCGTTCGAGTCCGCGGTCGCCGATGAGGTGGCCGGCGTCTTCCTTGGCGGCGCCAAGGTGATTTTGCGCGGTGTATTCTGCTTTGTCATCGATGCCCATGGGGGTGTCCTTTGGTGAGTGGTTTGTTGTTGTTCGGCTTTTGGGCGGCGCTGATGCTCTGCGGCCCGTCGGTGGTCAGCGGACGCGGTCGGTGCCGGAGAGACTGGAGCGCAGCCCGGCGGTGATGCGGATCAGGACCGGGCCCTGGTCTCCGAGCAGGTTATCGAGGCCACTGATGAGTTCTTCCCCGCGGACCGCCAGGTCTTTAGGGGAGACACCTTTGCGGGCCTGGAGGGTGAGTTTGAGTCCGTCGGCGCGTTTGACTTTCCAGGTCGTGACCGTGGCTGCGATAATCCGGTCGTCCCCGCTGACGGCGTCGCGGATGGCCGCTGCCACCAGTGGGGTCCCCACGGTGGTGGTGCCGTTCTTGGCCGGATCCTCGCGGCGTCCGGCCCTGTTGGTGCGTCCGCCGCCTTGGGAGCTGATCCAGGCGAGAAGCAGGACCATGACGATCACCGCCAAGGCCAAAGCTCCGACGGTCCACCAACTGGTGGATGTACCGGCAATGGGTGCGCTGGACAGGGCGGTGGCCGCGTCCTCCCGCAGGGACGTTCCCGCCGCTTCCCAGCGTGCGGCGATGCCTGGGAACAGGCCTGCGGCGCCGATCAGCACGCCGGCGCCGGTCAGGAGGAGCCCGAAGAGTCCGAGCAGCAGCCTGTTCAGGCCGCGATGAGTCCCGCTCATATGCCCAACGCTCCTTTCGTGCTCGTGCGAACTTTGATCCGTGGTGGCGCGGAGAGCCCGTAGCGTTCAATTTCATCCCGGACCGCCGCCTCTGCGGCCGCCGCATCGATTGTGGTTCCGGAACTCGGGTGGATCAGCACCTCGACAGTGCGTTTTCCGATCGTGGTGGTGACCTGTTCGGGGGCCAGGCCCGAGGCGGTGCGGGCACGCCGGGACACGCCGGCGGCAATGACATCGTCGTCGACGACGACAGCAGCCCTGTCGCTGGCCAGGATGTGGCGGGACCGGTGCCCGCTCCGCAGGGCCAGCAGCACGTAGAAGAGGCCGGCCAGAACCAGGCCCAGGCCGGCCGCGATGAGTCCGGCCGGGATCGTGGCGGTCGCGAGGTGCACCAGCCATTGCCCGACCTGGTCCGGTGAGGCCAGCAGCGGTGAATTCCCGGTCAGGGCCAGCACGGTTTCCGTGCCCAGCCAGAGCAACAGGAGGATCAGCAGGACTGCGGTAATGATTGATGCCAACGCCCGTGACCGGTGAATTTCGCGGCGGCCGATGCGTCGGATGTGCAGGGGGGTGCTCATCGGAGTGCGCCCTCCTTTTTTCCGTGGTGGAGGCCGGTGAGGCGGATATCGACCTGTGCCACCGTTGCCCCGGCGATGTCCATCGCGTCGTCGATGATCTCGGCGCGTGCCCGTCCGGCCCGTTCATAAAGGGTCCCGCCCGTTGCCGTAACAATGCCGGTGTTTCGGGCCGCTTCGTTCAGGGACGGCACGGCCAGCGCCACCGCGACGGTGACGGCCATGTGTCCGTGATCATCATGGATACGGGCCTTGACTTCCCGGGCAGGGATCCCGAAGGCCGCCGCTGTGATGGCTTCGACGGTGTGGTGCAGCGCTGCCGAAGTGATTCTGGTATGGCCGGCGCGGCGGGCGCCCGGGGGCGGTGCGGGGGCGGTGTCGGGACGGGCGATGGTGCCGGCGCTCACGAGGAGGAGCGCTTGCCGCGCAGGGCGTCGAACACTCCGGTCAGATCGAGCCGGCCTTCAGCGGTGCGGCCCAGGACCGCCCCGAGAGCCATAAAGAGTGCCACGAGGAGGAATCCCCAGAACCCGAAAGCCAGGGCCGTAAGGGCGAGGGTCGCTCCGATCGCGATACCGGACAGCGTGGGGCTCATGAGACGCGCGCTTCGCGGGTGGACGCTGCGCGCTTCTCGTCATCGGACTCATCATCGTCGGAGGCGACGTGGATATCGGTGACGGTGACGTTGACTTCGGTGACTTCCATGCCGACCAGGTCTTCGACGGCGGTGAAGACGGCGTCGCGGACGTCGTCGGCGACCTTCTGCAGCGGGTGGGGATACTCCACGACAAGGGTGATGTCGACGGCTACCTGAGTCTGACCGACTTCAACCGAGACGCCCTGGGTCAGGTCCTTCTGGCCCACGGCTTCGCGCAGGGAACCCAAAACGCGGGCGCCCCCGCCGCCGAGAGCGTAGACCCCGGTGATGTCCTTGGTCGCGATACCGGCGATTTTCGCCACGACGCCGTCGGCGATCGTGGTGGCCCCACGCCCGTCCTTACCAGCCTTGGCCGGCACCGCCGCGGAAGCGGACTGCACGTCTGCGGGGGTTTTGCTCTGCGGCTGTGTGCTCACAAAAATCACTCCTGAAATAGGTGTCTATACGAGATTGTCGCGGCGCCACGGAGACGCCTACGCAAATAAGACGCACCCCGCCCGGCATTCGTCACGCCGGAAATATGTGATCTGCATCACTATCCTGGCAGGCGGTACGGGCAGTTGCCCGGGGTCAGTGCCGCTCCCGTCGACGGCGCCGAACTCCTGAGGCGTAGAAGGCCAGCGCCGATACCGCGCCCAGCACAAGGCCGCTGCCGAGAATGAGAGCGACCGGACCCGAGCCCAGGACGAATGTGGCAGCCGCGGCGCCCAGAAGCAGCAGAGGCAGAACCACTGCAGGGATCCAAAAGCCGGGACCGCGGGTTGGAAGCGAGGGGACCTCCCCGGGGCGAGAGGATTCCCGGGACACGGCGTCCTACTTATCCGGTGTCGACTGGCCTGGTGCGGCCGGGGCGTCTTCTTCCGGATTGAAATTGGACCCGTCGTCAGTCGTTGTCAGCGAGATCCCTTTATCTGATACCGGAATGGTTCCGTCGGATCCTGCACCGCGGGCCTTCCGCTCTGCTTCGGCGGCGGTTCCACCGCTACCGGGTGCAGGTTTTTTGTCGTTTTCGTTCATGGGATGTCCTTCCGGTGGGCGGTATAGTGCCGCGAGGTGCGGGGTCCGCTGCGCACCGACCATGTCAACAGGTTGGCATGGTCCGTGACTTCCTTCACAGTACGCCCCCGGTTCGTGCGTCGGCACCCGGGAAAGCCGCCCGATGCCCGGCCCTCTTTGGTCGTTGGCGGGTTGCCGGGTTGGCGGGTTGGCGGGACCAGGCGGAGGAAAGCGCCTCCTTGGCGCCACATTACTAAGCATGCTTGCTTTTATGGGGAAGGCCGTGCTTAGTTTGCCCGGAAGACTTTACTTCCCGCTCGCACACCACCGCACCCTGAATTTTGAAGAAAATTAATGGAAGATACACTCATGGCCGGTCTGGCCACCGTCGTGGACTCGTTCCCAAACTGGCCCTGTTTCTGGTCATCCTGATCGTCGGGCTTCTGATTGCCAAGGCGATCTCCAAGGCCCTGTCCAAGCTCCTGCACAAGGTCGGTTTCGACCGGGCTGTGGAGCGTGGCGGTGTCAAGAAGGCCCTGGCGAATTCCTCGCTCGACGCCAGCGACATCATCTCCAAAATCATTTACTACGCCCTGGTGCTGTTCGTGCTCCAGTTCGCGTTCGGCGTCTTCGGACCCAACCCGGTCACCACGCTGCTCGCCTCGATCATCGCGTTCCTGCCCCGCATCGTGGTGGCCATCATCATCGTGATCATTTCCGCAGCGATCGCCGCGGCCGTGAAGACCCTCATCCAGGGATACCTCGGCGGGCTCTCTTACGGGAAGACGCTGGCGAACATCGCCAGTATCTTCATCCTCGGCATCGGTATCATCGCGGCCCTGAACCAGGTTGATATCGCCACCACCGTGACCACCCCGATCCTGATCGCCGTGCTCGCGGCCATCGTCGGGATCCTGGTGGTCGGTGTCGGCGGCGGTCTGATCAAGCCGATGTCAGCCCGCTGGGAGCAGTACCTGAACAAAGCCGAAGAAGAGGCCCCCCGGATCAAGGCCCAGACCCAGAACGCCCCCCCGGCAACCCAGCAGATCAAGGACGCCGCGCAGCAGCACCTGCCGTCCAACACATCAAAGGGCACCGGAGCGCACCGCTCCTAACCCGGCCCCCTATCCCCCGGTACGCCGGCCTGCAGGCCGGCGTACCGGGACGGGCAGAGTTCTCCTCCCCCGGCCTGCAGTCAACCGAAGGAAATCCACCGTGGCAGCCAATGGCAGGACCCCGGAACCCCGCACGCCAGGACCAGACAGCCCGCTGATTCCGGAGCGGCCCCGGTGGTCCACCCATCAGCTGCTGTCCATGGCAGCCCGCTCCGTGGAGCGCCGGTGGGATAACTCCCTGGCCCGTGTCGGGCTGAACCACGCCGGGGTTCTCGCGCTCCAAGGCCTGGCCCAGGCCGGACCTGTGACCCAGGAAGCCCTGGCCGCGCTAATCCGGGTCCAGAGCCAGACGCTGGGCCGGGTCCTCGCCCGGATGGAGGCCGCGGGCTATGTCTCCCGGTGCCGCAGCGCGACGGACCGGCGCAGCAACCAGGTGAGAATCACCGAGCCCGGACGGGACGTACTTCGCGCCGCGCAGGAGGTCGAACACAGCCTCCTGCCGGCCCGCTTCCGGTCCGGCTCCCTGCACCGGGAACTCACCGCACTGATCCGCGAGGGCGACCCGGCCTGATAGCCGCCGGTACCTGTGGCGCAGATCACATCAAATGGGAGTGACGATTCTGGTCCGGACCCCGTCATACCTGCAGGCCCGCGAGGCCGGCAACATCAACCGGAAATCGTTTTACCCAGCGAAGAAACGGCGTCAGGCGCCCTGCCTGAAGCCACAATCGCCAGGAGAAAAAAGATCAGCACCCACGAAGTTGACACCTTACTCGCCGGAAAAACCACCGTCTACTCCTCCGACGGAGAAAAAGTCGGCAGCATCGGCCAGATCTACCTCGATGACCAGAGCGGGGACCCCTCTTTCGCGACGGTAAAGACGGGCATGTTCGGGACCTCCGAGACCTTCGTGCCCCTCGCCGAAGCCTCCCTCAAGGGAAACGATCTGAACGTCCCCTACACCAAGGACCAGGTCAAGGATGCCCCCCGCGTCGAAGCAGACGGCAGCATCACCCCGGAAGAGGAAGACGAGCTCTACCGCCACTACGACCTCGGCAGCACGGGCAACAGGGCCCGCAACCTGACGGACCCGGACACCGCATCCGGCCGGGAAAGCACCGGCCGTGAGACCGTCGGGCACGACACCTCCGGGCCGACCACTGACGATGCCATGACCCGCTCCGAGGAACGACTGAACGTCGGAACCGAGAAGGTAGAAGCCGGGCGGATGCGTCTTCGTAAGCACGTCGTGACCGAGAACGTCACCACCACGGTCCCGGTCAGCCGCGAAGAGGTCGTCCTGGAGCGCGTCCCGATCACGGACGAGAACCGCGGGGAAGCCACCGCCGGACCCGAGCTCAGCGAGGAAGAACACGAAGTGATTCTCCACGAGGAACGCCCCGTCGTGACAAAGGAAACCGTCCCGGTCGAACGCGTCCGCATGGGCACGAAAACCGTCACCGAGGAGCAAACCGTCACCGAGGAAGTCCGCAAGGAACAAATCACCACCGACGGCGACGACACCCCGGCTAACCGCTGACCCCGAGAGGTCCAAGCGGTCTGCCCAGGACTGCCGCACACCCGGTGGGCCCGCCGGCATCCCAGCCAGCGGGCCCACCGGCCCGTCCCCCCGTCCACGACTGCCGCGCAGGCCGTCGGAGTGACCGATCAGACTGACACAGTCCGTCCCGGCACCCGGCCCGCCGGAGAGAATGCCTACGCCGGCCCCGAGCCCAGATCCGCTGCTTTCGCCCAGACGGTGCGCCGACGGCCAAGCCGGCCCTGCCTCCCACTAGGTGCGGCCCTAGCCGAGCAGGGACCTTCCGACCCGGCTTCCCCACGGAATTCATAGATCAGGAACACCATGAAAAAGATCCTTTTCGCTCTCCTTCCGGCCCTTATCGGGAGGGTTTTGCGCGCCCGGCGCGCGAGAAGGAACGGTCCCGGCCCCGCCGGCGGCACCACCCGCTACTGACCGCGCTTAATGATCGCCCGTAACGAGCTCATCGGACAGGAAATATCCGCCCGGACAGGGCCAGGCTCCGGGCAGGGCTGAGAAGTCGATGCTGGTTTCAGCTGAGGTCCGCCCGTTACCACCGAGGCGCTGAAAGACATGGTGAGGATGGCAGCCTGCTACCGGGCCTCCTGGCCTGAGGGAACTGGCTTGTCCGGTTATTTCGGCGAGAGCACCGAACGACTTGTTCCGTCGGAGCGCATTTTTTGGGGCGCTCCAGCCAAGTGCACACCCGGTCTTGCTTTGGCTTCACTGCGGCGACGGAACCGTTCGGTTCCCGGTCAGGAAGCGCGTCGCCGGGTAATCTGAGGTTGGGCCGGCCGGCCGGCCCGATATGACGGATAGGGCCACCCGATGGCTGTTAAAGATGCGGTCTACCAGGACTGATCCGGTGGTTACCGATTCCGGCTCGGGGCCGCCTACGGCGAAACCAGTGCCTCGTCCGAGAGCTACACAACGAAGGCCGCGGCACTGGGCGGCATCGATTCCGTCCAGAAGAACGGGGACTCGCAGATCACTGATCTCACGCAGTAGGCCGGTACTGGTGCGATGTTCTTAAGCATGCTTACTATGTTTGTTCGGCCGTATCAACGGTCACCAACAAAGGAGGAACCACGATGGGACTGGGCGACAAGATTCAAAACGCCGCTGAGAAGGCCGGCGGCAAGGGCAAGGAAGCTGCCGGCGAAGCCACAGGCGATGACAGCCTGAAGGCTGAGGGTCAGACCGACCAGGCCAAGGGCGATCTGAAGCAGGCCGGCGAGAAGGTCAAAGACGCCTTCAAGAAAGACTGAACCGGATCCAAGCGAAGGGGCGTACTCCTTTTTGAGGGTGCGCCCCTTAGCTTGTCCGCGCGGCGGCAAGGAAACTCGCTCCTACCTGTAATAGGTCTCGTACGCGTAAAGGCTGACTCCTGCAGTCTTGCCCATACAAAAGAATCGGCACCCCCTACAACCCCCGGCCCACCCCCCCAACTGGTCCCCAGCAGAGGAAGGGCGGTTTCCTTGACCGCCCACGCCCAAGTCTGGGCCGATACCGCCGGGGGTTTGTCATTTCCCATGTTTGACACCGCTTCGGCCACCAACGGGTTTTACATGCACCACTGGCAACGCCGGGGCCACGGAAAAGTGCCACGGACCCCCTGGTGAGGATCCATGGCACTTCCCGCCGAACCATGCATCCGGCAGGTTTTTCGGGTGGGTGTTACTTGGTGTTGACGGTGATTTTGGCGATGCCGACGAGCATGTCGG
>NZ_JASBRC010000024.1:0-18757 GCF_029960715.1 Arthrobacter sp. AL05 | reverse complement strand
CCGCGGTTTCGGCGACCAGTCGGTGGTCGGGCAGTCTCGAGGTGTTGAACCTTTCCCGGTCGGGTGCCTCTGATTCAAAGGTGGCCTGGCCGGTGGCGATGCCTTCAAGGTAGATCCGCCGGACGGCAGGCCAGTCGCCGTCACGCATGGGACGGACCGTGGCCACGGAATGTCCCGGCCAGGTCAAGATGCTCGAATCCGATTCCGGAACGTCAGCGGTGACATGCGTCAGCGAGTCTGACCATCCTTCTGTTTCATCGCCCATTGAAATGGACTCACTTTCGTCGAAGACGGGATCATGATCGGAATGCGTCGCAGGAATGAGCCGGCTCCGGAAAAGCCGCCGAAGGTGTTGATCAATACCGCACGGGGCCGTTGGACGGTCAGTTCCATCCGTTCCGGCTACTGCGCGGCAGCTTCGAGCTGCTCGAGGAGACTGGCGGTGGTCACTACCGTGGCGAACTCCCCGTGCAGGTTCACTCCGGTTATCCGGGACAGGACAGCTGCAGAGACGTTCTCCCCGTCCAGAGCAGTGCGGTCGAAAGTGTGGGTGGCATCCAGGGGGAAGACCACTCGGTAGCCGAGGTTCCCCCCAACTCGGGCGGTCGTCTCGCAACAGTGGTTGGTGGTGATTCCACAGACCACCAGTTCCTCGATCCCGTTTTCCTGCAGCCACGCGTGAAGATCGGGAGTGCCGTGGAAGCTAGAGTTGACGCTCTTGCGCACCAAGAGATCCGGGGTGCCGGTGATGATGTCCTTGAATGCGTTGCCTGGGTTGTCCGGGTGCAGGGGTGAGGACGGGGAGGTGGAGTCGTGGCGTACGAAAACGATGGGGCGGCCGGTCTCTTGCCACAGGCTAAGCAGAGCGGAGATGTTTGCCTCGCAGGAGGGATTGTCGCGGGGGCCCCAATGGGCGGCGTCATCGAAGCCCTGTTGGGCGTCGACGATCACCAGTGCGGCGCGGCGACCAAGGGCGGGGGTGGAGGAATTAGTATTCACATTCGCGATCGTACTATACGATCGTCCGTATTGTTGTCGATGTGGATTATCGCTCTCCCGACCTGGGCTGAGCTGTGCGTTGTGGCGCTTCGAGCTCGG
Organism: Arthrobacter sp. AL05; assembly: GCF_029960715.1. Lineage (NCBI taxonomy): Bacteria > Bacillati > Actinomycetota > Actinomycetes > Micrococcales > Micrococcaceae > Arthrobacter > Arthrobacter sp. AL05. Next base: position 17,659 of record NZ_JASBRC010000024.1, on the reverse strand, counting down.
GAACCCGTAAGCTCCTCATCAAGGATGTCTGACGTTGGCCAAAACGTCGGGATGTCGAACTTGAAACTTCTTAGGACGGGACTTGGTTCATTCGATTCTGCTGATCTGTGGGAGTGTCAGGGCCGGTTCCGTCAACGCGGCCGTCATCGCGACGGTTGCCGATCTGGTGAGAACTCCTTTCGGCACCAATACTTACGATGGACTAGGCGGCCTTCCTCATTTCAACCCGGACCTGGATCGCGACCCCCTTCCGGTGGAAGTCGCAGAACTGCGGGCAGCAATCCGAGATGCGTCTGCACTGCTGATCAGCACACCCGAATATGCTGGGGCTATGCCCGGTGCCCTCAAGAATCTCCTGGAGTGGACGATAGGCGGTGTCGAGATTTCAGGTAAACCAACAGGATGGATCAATCCGTCGACAAACCCACTCAGGGCAGAGAAGACGTATGCCTCGTTGGCGACCGTGCTGAGATACACGGATGCGACCCTAGTTGACGGCGCCTGCGTCGACGTCCCGGTATCAAGGCAATCCATTGATGAATATGGACTAGTCCGTGGCGAACTGATTCGTCGAGCGATGTCCAGAGCCATCGAGACTCTCACCCAGGCCATAGTATAGAAGCCCGCAGCAACGGACGGCAGCCCGCGATCACTCCTTAGTCGGACGGGCATTGCTTGATGAGCATGTGTTCGGAAGGGCGCCGCTGCGACACCCGAGTGGTGAGCCTTCATCTGGACAGTGGTTTCCAAACGCGGCGGTGCGGAGGGCTCGGTAACGCCAAATGCGGCATGGCCATCCACCGCGAAAGCTGCCGATTTCCATCAGGTGCGGAAAAGGCGCGTCGTCGTCGTAGCCGGGCCATCCGGCGCTTTCCCGGATTCAAGGCGAGCGCGCCGCCGGACGGCCTCATCGACCGCATTCACGGTGTGATCGACGTCGCGGCAGGGAGATCAGCCAGGTCAGCGCGCACGGCACGCTGGTTTCCACGAACATCCGAGCTGACCACAATTCGCGTTCGTCATTTTTGTCCGTTTTACTTTGCGCGGTCGCTGGAGTTGCCCAGACCAGAGATCAGGACTAAGTCGACCGATTCCGCCCAAGCCAAGGGTGCGTCCGCGGCGCAGAAGGCTCATTCGGAATAGCGGAACTAGACCGGTTCGTCGGAACTGCTGCCGAGTTCGATGGCGAGGAGCGGCGAAGATAGGCGGCAACTGACCACGTTCCGGTGATGATGGCAAAATCGAACAGCCGGGCGCCTGGAAATAGGGGGAGGGTGACGGAGAGCATGGGATCAGTATTTGGCTGGAAATAATCGGACGATGTCCTGACTGCCACTCACCTGTGGTGAATGGGCACAGGCAAAGTAGTACCCATGGATACCGCTGATTTGCTTAATGCTTCTCATACAAACGACTCGCGTGCCGCAGCTAAGAGCTCGCTTGCTGGAAGCCCTGATCTTCGACTGTCTGCGAAAACGGCACTTATCGTCATCGACGTGCAGCAGACTTTTGATGATCTTGGCTATTGGGGAAAACGAGACAACCCGGACGCGGAAAAGAACATCCTCCGCCTAGTCGAATACTGGCAGGAACACGGGCTCCCCCTTGTCATGGTGACGCACACGTCCGAGCGTTTTGAATCAACCTTCCACCCAGATCGGAGTAGTTCCCAGCTCAAACCATTCTTGGCTGGCGTCGAACCGACTTTAGCCGTCACCAAGACGGTAAATTCCGCGTTCCTTGGGTCACCCGACCTTGCTGATTGGCTCACCACCAACGAAATTGAGGAAGTCGTCCTCTGCGGAATACAGACCAACATGTGCGTCGAAACCACGGCACGTATGTCCGACAACCTGGGATTCAGCACAGCTGTTGCCATCGACGCCTGCCATACTTTTGACCTTCTAGGTCCGGACGGCGTGGTGATGAAAGCCGCGGACCTATCGAAGGTCACAGCGACCAACTTGTGGGGTGGAGACTTTGCCGCCGTCGTGACGACCCAAACGATCCTGGAGAGTATCTAAAGCGAGCTATCGCGCGCATTCTATCCACCCCAACCAATGACCACAGCCGCAACGCGCCCTGGGCCTCCGCCGAGACCGGCCGGCCGGGTCGTCTGCGCGGGCCCTTGGTAACAATCGGGACCATGAAATACCCACCCTAACGCCGCCGAATTTGATATTTCCGTCTTAACCTTACGGATCCGTGCGGCCCGCACGGCGGAACCCCGTCCGCGACGACCACTTGTGACAAGGAAGAAGCCTCATGTCTGAACGCACCGCCTCGGCCGCTCCGGCCATTTCAAAATCGGTTCCCGCCGCCTCCGGCGACGGGAACCGCGAACCGCACCTCGCCCGCGCCTTGGGCAACCGCCATATCCAATTGCTCGCCATCGGCGGCGCGATTGGCACCGGGCTGTTCATGGGCTCCGGCAAGACCATCTCCCTGGCCGGGCCGTCCGTCATCTTCGTCTACATGATCATCGGCTTCATGCTGTTCTTCGTCATGCGCGCGATGGGCGAGATCCTGCTCTCCAACCTGGAGTACAAGTCCTTCAGCGACTTTGCGGGCGACCTCCTGGGGCCCTGGGCCGGGTTCGTCACCGGCTGGTCCTACTGGTTCTTCTGGGTGGTGACCGGCGTGGCCGACATCGTCGCGATCGCCGGATACGTCGACAAGCTCGCGCCCGGCACGCCGCTGTGGATCCCCGCCCTCATCACACCGGTCGTGCTGATCCTGCTGAACCTGCCCAGCGTCAAGGCGTTCGGCGAAGCGGAGTTCTGGTTCGCCATCATCAAGGTGGTGGCCATCCTCGCCCTCATCGCCACCGGCATCGTCATGATCGCCAGCCACTTCACCTCCCCCAATGGTGCCGTCGCCAGCCTGTCCAACCTGTGGGACGACGGCGGCATGTTCCCGCACGGCGTGTTCGGCTTTGTCCTCGGCTTCCAGATCGCCATCTTCGCCTTCGCCGGCATCGAACTCGTGGGCACGGCCGCAGCGGAAACGAAGGATCCCGAGAAGAACCTGCCGCGCGCCATCAACTCCATCCCCATCCGGGTCCTCTTGTTCTACGTTGGCGCCCTGGTGGTCATCATGGCCGTCAACCCGTGGCGCAGCATCGACCCGGCCAGCAGCCCGTTTATCGGCATGTTCACCCTCGCCGGGCTGGGCATCGCCGCGGTGGTCATCAACCTGGTGGTGCTGACCTCCGCCGCGTCGAGTGCCAACTCCGGCATCTACTCCACTTCCCGCATGGTCTACGGCCTAGCCCAGGACGGGAACGCCCCCCAGGCCTTCGGGAAGTTGAGCCCGCGCAAGGTCCCGCAGAATGCCCTGCTGTTCTCCTGCATCTTCCTGCTGGCTGGCCTGATCCTGCTTTACGCCGGCGACTCCGTGATCGGAGCCTTCACCATCGTCACGTCGGTGGCATCCGTGCTGACCATGTTCGTCTGGTCGATGATCCTCATCAGCTACATCGTGTTCCGCCGGCGCCGGCCCGCGCTGCACGCCGCATCGAAGTTCAAGATGCCGGGCTCTGGGTTCATGCCCTACGTCGTGCTCGCCTTCTTCGGCTTCATGCTGGTCGCGCTCGGCCAGGCCGACGACACCCGTCTGGCCCTGCTGATCACCCCGGTCTGGTTCCTGCTCCTGGGCGGTGCCTGGTACTTCAACCGCCGGACCCCGCTCCAGCAGGCCCGGATCGCGGAATGGAAGGCCGTCCGCTCACAGGAGGAAACCCGCGCGTCGGCCTGATCCTTGCGCTTGGACAAAGGATCGCCGATACAAGGCGAGCTGATGCAAGAGGGCGCCCGGTAGGATCTGAACTGCTCCCCGATCGGAACTGAGAAATCAGTTCCGATCGGGGAGTAGTCTTATTCACGCGCGGACATCGCGGCGACGGCCGGCTGTCGGGTGGTTGACGGTCGATTCGGCGCGGCTGTAATCTTCCTGCCACCCCTGGCGGCCAGGCTTAGACTGCTGCCGCGGTAGGTTCGCCTTGCCCTCGGAATGTCCGCCGGTACGCGGTGGGACTGATCCCAAGACGCTTGTGGAAGTGGTGTCGCAGCAGGACGGCCTGCCCGAAGCCGGCGGCGCTTGCGATGGCTTCGATAGAGAGATCTGTTTCCTCAAGCAGGGTCTGTACCCTGAGTAGACGCTGTGAATTCACCCAAGCGCCAGGCGTGGCACCGGTTTCGGCCCGGAACCGCCGTGCGAATGTTCGTTCGGACATGTGCATCCTAGACGCGAGCCTGCTGACCGGAAGCTCGGCGTGCAGGTGTTCGTCCATCCACACTAGGAGTTTCTCCATCGTGTCGCCGCGCTGCACTGGGACGGGTCGGTCGATGTACTGTGCCTGCCCGCCGTCGCGGTGCGGTGGCACCACCATTCCGCGCGCGATCGTGGACGCGGCCTTGGCACCGAACTCGGTCCTGATCAGATGCAGGCAGGCGTCGATGCCGGCGGCGGTCCCTGCACTGGTAATTACGTTTCCGTCGTGCAAATAGAGAACGTTCTCATCAACGGTCACTTGCGGGAAACTGGCCGCGAGTTGGCGGGAATGTTTCCAATGCGTCGTGGCACGTCGTCCGTCCAGGATGCCGGCTTCTGCCAGGGCGAACGCGCCGTTGCACACCGAGAGAATGCGGGCTCCGCGGGCGTCGGCGCGCCGCAGCAGGTCGATCACTGCCGGCGGTGTGGGGGCACCGCTGTGATAAGGCGCCATGATCACCAAATCTGCATCGTCAGCTGCATCGAGACCGTATTCCACGAGAATCGAGAAACCGATGTCCGTTTGGAGCAGTCCAGGACAAGGAGTGCAGACCCTGAAGTCGAAGGCCGGCAGGCCTGTGCCTTGGTCAGAACGGTCCAGGCCGAATACCTCGCAAACCACTCCGAACTCGAACGGCGATAGACCGGGGAGGGCAATCACGGCAACGGAACGCAACATGTGTCTATTATGGCTGGTATTTAGTGAAAGTGGTCGCCTCTACCACCGCCAATTGCCTTTGAACCGGCATAAACGAGCACGCTCGGTGAGGCAAGCGCGCTGGGCTCGGTACATATGGTCAATGGACCTATAACACCAGCTTCAGGGCGTCGGGAAGCCACAGCTGGCCGAGCAGGCGGCTAGTATTCGGGCCGAAGCTGAGCGTCCGAGGGACTTCACGAGCTCGTGCAAATGATTGCCACTGGACGTCCAGCGAGAATCCTGTCGAGTTTACGCATCCCTCGCCAGTTCGCCCTTCCGTTACAGGCCTATACCGCCTGAACGCAGCGTCAGAGGTATCAGCCGGCGCACCCTCCGGTCCCAGGCCGACTGCAACAAGGCATCCGCTGCGGGTGACCTCGAAACGATCAACGCGACCGCATGCCAGCGCCCGATCTCCCGGCACGTCGCTCCAACCAGAATCGGTGGCGCCGTGGCACGAGCGGACCGCCAATACCGCCGCCACCAAAGTCGATTCTGGGCTCCAGAGCGCCTCGGACGTTAGAACACTTGCTCTCGGGGGCCGTTCGTGTTGCTGGCTTCGGAGAACAACCTTCGCGACACCTCAAGTAGGAGGAACGTCTCGATGTTGTTTCGGCGACTTGGTCGTGACGGCCTTCTTCGATTCGTAGCTCGGGGATAACACTCAAAACAGTGCCCGCCACGAGGGGCCCCGCCGAGTGGTGGGCATGATTGGCGGAATACGCCCTCGTGTTGGCTGAAACTGTATGGACGCTAAGTTGTTGCCATTGGGATCATGGAGGACATGACCCGACTTCCCTCAACTGCATCCCGCATTGCCTCGTCCCGCATCGCCGGAGGTGCCGGCGATGCGGGACCCACCGCTGCTGTCCAGAGGACCGGCACTGTCGGCGTCCTCCAAGGTTCCGCCCTCTACATCTCTGCCGTGCTGGGCACAGGAATACTCGTCCTGCCCGGGCTCGCTGCGGACGCCGCCGGACCGGCGTCCATCCTCGCGGTAGCCGCCGTCCTGCTGCTCTCGGTTCCGTTGGCGGGCACGTTTGCTGCGCTCGCAGCCCGGTTTCCGGATGCCGGCGGCGTCGCAACGTTCGTCCGGCTTGCGCTAGGCAAGACGCCCGCTCGGATGGCTGGCTACTGGTTCTTCTTTGGCGTGGTCATCGGCACCCCCGTCGTTGCCGTTTTGGGCGCCTCATATCTGGTGGCGATCTTCGGCGGTCCGCGGTGGGCGGTCATCGTCCTCGCCGTGCTGCTGCTGGTTCCGCCATTCCTCTCAAACGCCTACGGCCTTCGAGTTTCGGGGCCCGTGCAATTGGGCCTCACCGCAGCACTCGTGGCCATAGTCGTCGGCGTGATGGCCGTCTGCGGGCGGGCGATGCAGCCGGCTCATTTCGAGCCTTTCCTGCCGCATGGCTGGGCAGGAGTAGGGACCGCCGTGAGCCTGTTTGTCTGGGCGTTCGCGGGCTGGGAAGCAGTGACACACCTGGCCGGAGAGTTCAAAAATCCACGTCGCACCATCCCGCTGGCGACCGGCATCGCCATAGTTGTAGTCGGCGCGGCCTATCTCGCCCTGCAGGTGCTGACCGTCGGGGTGCTGGGAGCGAAGGCCGAAAGCGGCCCGGTGCCGCTACTGACCCTGGTCGCGAGCACAACTGGGGAAACGGGCCAGATTATCGTCGCGGTGATAGCCGCGGTGGTGGCGCTGGGGGTGCTGAACGCGTACGTCGGGGCGTTTGCCAAGCTCGGGGCTTCTCTTGGCCGGGACGGGGACCTTCCTCGTTGGTTCGCTGCCGGTGTGGAACCGGGGCAAGTACCGCGGCGGAGCCTGGTAATCGTGGCAGTTTTGACCGGCGTCTACCTCTCGGCACTGGTGCTCACTGGACTCGATCTGCTTCCCTTCATCCTGATTCACACTAGCTCGATGGTCGCGGTGTATTTCTTCGGAATGCTTGCGGCAGTGCGGCTGCTCCATCGGTTCTCGCTCGGCTGGTGGCTTGGAATCGTGTCCTTGGTGCTCACCGCCGGCCTGCTGTTGCTTGCCGGGGCGCACCTGCTGGTTCCCGCGGGCCTCGCAGCTGCCGCTCTGCTCGTCGCACTCTTCAAACATCTGAGGAATCCGATACCAACGCAGCAGGTCCGCCATTAACATCCTTTCTCCTTCCAAGTTCACAACCCCCTGAACCCTCCAAAGAATGAGTTGGTGGGCGTTGGGATCAATGCGTCCTCGTAGTGGTCCTGCGCTGGCTTATCCGGTGGCGCCAACGGTCCGCCTTGGACCTCGTGAGGGGAATTGGGGCGCTGTTCTGTCGCTTTGGGTCGTTCTATCCGGTAGCAGTCGCCCCCGTCATCTACGGCGGCAAGGCGAATGTAGGGTCTTGCCTTGCACCTTTAACCGGAACGCAAGATGGCATCATCCCCGGAGACCGTTTCATGACCACCCGCCAACCCATGAGCATCGAAGACCAGAAACAAACATGGACCGTCATGGGCGAGGATTTTTTCCCGCCACCGCGGTCGAGGAGTATCTGAAATTTCTACGCCAGACGGACTGCTCACCCAATACCGTCCGGTTCTGTGCCCACGAGCTGTCTCCGTGGTGGTATTTCCTTGGAATGCAGTCCAGCTCTTGGGACGCGGACCGGTTGGAGGACTTGACGGGGTTCCTGGGCTGCGGCCCGCCGACCTGACCATCGGCCCGACTGCGTCCGTACGGAAGTCCGATGCGACGGTAGCACCGCAGTTTCAGTTGGTCCGGTCGTTCTACATTCTCATCAGTGGCGGGGTGTGGAGATCCTCCCGCGGATCAGCGGCCCCCACTTGGACGAAGAGGAGCTGCCCGCCTGGATCACTGTCGTCCAGGTCCAGGTCCAGGTCCGGGTCCGGGTTCAGGTGCAGACCGCAGGCCTTCTCGAGTCTGAGCCCGTAGCCCAGGCGAAGATGGCGTTGCGGGTCAGGCCCCGGCCGGTGGCTGGTTCGAACAGGAAGGACGGCCGTCGGTCCGTGTCAGGCGCCGGGTTCCGTGCCAGGGTGATGCACCGGCGCTGCTGACTGACCGTCCAGTCAAGGTCACTTCCGTCGTCGACTCGGTATCAGATCCGGCAAGCTGCTCTGTGGTCCGTGGGCCCCGGCTTCCTGGCGTTGCACCTTAGGGCGGCTGTCACCGTCGATATCACCGTACGCGGTCCACCCGCGCAGATTCTTGACCAATTCCGAGACTAGTCCTGCGTACTCGGGCGTATCGTGTTCCCAGACTGCCGTCGACGCTGCGCATCCGCCGGCAGATCCGGGAGGAAATGACGGCTCTGATGGGCGGGCGGCTCAGCTGATGCGACATCCGAGGGCAGAACGCCACTGGCGCCGGCCCGGAGCATCGCGAAGGCATACTCGTCGAGATCGAATGTGATGAGGACAAGGACGCGTGACTTCGGGTACTCATTCGACAATGAGCCGGGTCTTCCAGCACCATGCGGAATCCCGTACCAACGGGCCTCTGGTCATCGACGAGCGATACTCGGATGGGACTGTCGGGCCGGGGAGCTACCGTTGCCAGGGGGCTCCTTTCTGTGGAGGGAACCCGGAGGCCCGCGGAACGGAACAGCTCCACCAGCGCTGAGACGTCACCCACATCGCAAGCAGCCGCGACCGCGCTGGCCACCCCTCCGCGGTCTCGGCTTCATTCAGAACTCCGAGCATCCGGCGCATGTCTGCCACCTCGAGACGGCCGGTGCCGGCGACCTGGCGTATCTGCGTCGACTGCGCGAGTTGGGTCACTGGATGCGAACTCCGACGAGCCATGGGCCAGGGAGATCATCACTGCCAATACGTGCAAGACGATGCCGTGCATCTCCCGGGCCATGTCGAGCCTTTGGGGCCAGGGATAGCGGACACGCCGGAGCCAATAAGAGTTGACGTAGTCAATCCGATGCGGGCCAGTGAATCGACATGGACGGTACGTCAGGAATATCAGATTCTGTCGGAGGAAGCTGCGAACGTCGTGGCGGAGCCGACCAAGCGCAACAGGCACTTACACCCGACTCCGAGTGCGATTGGTCCGTCAATGCGTCATCGGATTTTATCTCCTCTGGAGAGGTGCGTGGCTGCGATGACTGCGGCAGTTCCGGTGACGGCGGCCATAGCGTAGGCCATGGAGGTGTAGTTGCCGAGCCAGGATGCGATTGCTGAGCCGGCCGCCGGGGCGAGGGCAGCGGCGGCCGTGATGGGCGCGGCGAAGCTGCCCTGCAGGGTGCCAAGGCCGGTTGTTCCCCAACGGTCGGCCACGACCGTGGCCTGTAGCAGTGTCTGACATCCGCGGACGGCCCCAGCGAGCATGCCGGCGGCGATCAGCATGGGTGCCGGTCCCGGCAGAAGTGCCAGCACGAGGATGGCACCCGTGGCCGTTCCGGTGATGACAGATATACGTGCAGTGGCCGGGATGGTGGCGAATAGCAGGCCGCCGCCGACCTCTCCTGCTCCTACAAGTCCGAAGCCGAGCGCGGCCGTGGTGTAGTCGGCGCCCTTTTCCATCAGCACGGGGATGATGTTCAGGGTCACGGCGTAGAGGCCGAGGCAGAGAAGGACCATTAAGGCCTGCAGACCGATGAAAGCAGGGCTGCGACGGACGGCTCTTAGCACTGTTCTATGGGGGGCGACAAGGTCCCGGTGCGGAGCTGAGGCCCATGATCGGTTGAGGTAACGGGCGTGCAGGGGAATTGTGATGACACCGAGCGTGCCGGCTAGGACCAGAAAAGCGGTCCGCCAGCCAATGCTGCTGCTGAGGGCGGCGGTGAGCGGGGCGAAAATGGTGGATGCGAATCCGGCGGTGAGGGTCAGGACCATGAGGGGCCGGATACGGGCGGGTCCGTACCATCGGCTGATCATCGTGAAGGCCGGCTGATACAGCACTGCGGCCTGTGCGATGCCGGCGACCAGCCAGGCGGCGTAGAACACTGGCAGGCTCGGAGCCAGTCCCACCATGACCAGGGCCAGCACGCCGGTGACGGAGCCTGCGACAATGAGGTTGCGCGGCCCGGTCCGGTCCAGGACACGGCCGACGAGAATCCCGGCTGCGGCGGAGATGAACAGCGCGGCCGAGAAGGCTCCGGTGACGAGGGCGGGGTCCCAGCCCGTGTCCATGCTGATCGGGTGAACCGCTGCGGGCAGGGAGTAGTAGAGGATGCCCCCTCCGGTGGTCTGGGTGATACACAGTGCGGCCAGTCCGCCGCGCGGTGCACCCTCCGCGACCAGTGTCCGGGATATCTCCGAGGCAGTCATTTCCTAGTTTCCGTCAGCTGTGCACATACCTTCCGGATCCCGGCCTTAATGTAGTCCCGGACCCGACGCAGGTGATCCATGCCTTCGATGCCCCGACCGGAGGGCGCGCCCGTATCCCAGAGGTCACGATCCCATACGTCACGACGGGTGCCATCGCGCGGAGCTACTTTCGTCTCGTTGTCGGTGCCGATGACGGCATCGACCGCGTACAGGACTTCGTCGTGGTGTTCAGTCATCTCGGCCCTTCGCATTGGTGGTTTCCTCTGTTTCGTCCGTAGGTGTGTCGGTTCTATTGGCAGGCACCTGCCGGTCTCGGGTGGGGCCGGCAGTCGGGAGGGTGTCAGCAGCAGCCCTGCATGTCATCGGGCCGTCGTCGCAGCAACCGGAGTCACTGCAGCAGCCCGTATCCATTCAGCTCCCTTCTGTCAGCGTTCGATGTAAGGCAGACCCCCGGCGCTCGGCAGCGTTACTTGGCGACCGACATGAGGGACGCGATCAAGAAAGCGAGGCTGGAGGCGTGAAGAGTTTCTTTGTAACTATACGGACGATCGTACAGTAGTATGTTTGTAAGTGCACGAAGGAGAGGCCAACATGGATCGCAGAACGGCCAGGGGCCTGAAATCAAGAAAAATTGTGATGAAGGAAGCGGTGAACCTGGCCTCAATCGACGGGCTCGAGGGTCTTTCGATCGGGGGCCTGGCCTCCCGTGCAGCGCTCAGTAAGGGCGGGGTGGCTGTGCTGTTCGGTTCGAAGGAGCAGCTATAAATTGCGATTTCTCGGCCGCCAGCCCGGAGTTGGATTCCAAATCCGGCCCGGTGCGGGTAGCGGTTGCCAGGGCGGTTCTGGAATGGCACTCCTTGCTGGCCTCTCAAATCCAGACCGCAGCCGACACCGGAGAACTACCGGGGGCGGACGTGAACCAACTGGTGTTCGAGACGACGGCATTCCTGGAGGCAGCCAATGCGCGTTCGCTCCTCACCGGCTCGGCTGAGCCCTACACCGCGGCCAAACGCGCGCTGGCCCGGATCTACGGGCAATGGTAATTAACACGTCCATCCGGCTTCCGCCTCGGTGCCCAAGCTTGAGAACGTCACTCCCGGTCCCGAGCCCGATCTGAAAGAAGCACAGCTCCCATGACTCCACGCAGCACCCTCGTCATCGTTGCCCACCCCGATCTGGAAAACTCGCGGATCACCGCCCAGCTTTCCGCCGCTGTCAAAGACTTGGCACACGTCACGGTCCATGAACTGTCCGTTGCCTACCCGGACCGGCGTGTCGACGCAATCCGGGAGCAGGAGCTCTTGCGTCAGCATGACACTATCGTGTTGCAGTTCCCCTGGCACTGGTACTCCGTCCCCGGCATCCTGAAGGAATGGATGGACCAGGTCCTCACGTATGGTTTCGCTTACGGTGACGGCGGGGATGCTTTGCAGGGCAAGCGGCTGCAGCTGGTCATCTCTACCGGCGCCCCTGAGTCGTCGTACACGCCCTCGGGGCACAACCGCTTCACCATGGCCGAGCTGCTTCGCCCGTTGGAAGTCACCGCACACCTCTGCGGCCTCGACCTGGTGGAGCCTCTGATCTTGCACTCGGCGCACCGGGTAATGCCCGAGGGACTAGCGGCCCACGCAGCGCGCTACCGCGAACTGCTCTCCGGCGTGCCCGCCTACGCCGGAGACTGATCTGCCCGTAGATCAGATGAAAGTGCCGCCCAGCATTAGTGAACTGATGTGAGCACCCACGCCTGACCGCCCCGGACAGCCGTCGTTCCTGGGCCTGGGGGAGGCAGGCCGTCCGGTTCCCGGCCGGGGTATCGGGCGCGGGTCGAGGCGGTGGGCCTGAGCCCGTTCGACTACCACCTGGCCTCCGGCGGTGTCCGGGCGCTGCCAGCACGTCGCGCGCACTTGCTCGGCTTGGCGCTGGAGGAACTTCGCAACACGTGACCACCCGGCGCTCTGGCCACATGGCCGGAGGTGTGCTGGGGAGGGGCAAATCCCGGTTCGAAACGCCGCTTCTCCATGCGGGTCTTAGTACCGGAGGTCCTTCTGGTCAAAGAACTTTCTGCGGTATTCAGTGGGTGTGATGCCGATCGTCCGCATGAAGTGATGTCGTAGCAGCGGAGCCGCGCCGAAACCAGACTCAGAGGCGACATCTTCCACCGACATACGAGTCTCCTCAAGCAGTTCCTGGGCGCGTGCAACTCGCTGACGGATAAGCCACAAATGTGGTGCGCAGCCGATCTCCGCCGCGAAACGGCGGCCGAAGGTCCTTTCCGGCATGCCCGCGATGCGCGCCATCTCAGATACTGTCATGCTGTGCTTGATATTCCCGGTGATCCAGTCAAGCGTGGGCTGGAGGCTTCGTTCGGAACGGGCAATAGCTGGTCTTTCGATGAACTGCTTCTGTCCGCCGTCCCGATGCGGTGATACGACCATGCGTCTGGCGATCCGGTTGGCGACGGCAGTGCCAAGTTCTCTTCGAACCACGTGCAGGCAGGCGTCGATTCCTGCGGCCGTGCCGGCGCTGCTGAGGATTGTGCCGTCGTGGGAGTAGAGAATATCGGGATCAACACGCACATTGGGGTAATCGCTTGCCAGTCGATCGGCGTAACGCCAGTGGGTGGCCACAGTGCGGCCGTCCAGAAGACCCGCCGCCGCCAGGGCGAAGGCGCCGGAACAGAGTGACATCAAATAGGCACCGCGACCGGCCGCTTCCCGCAGCACGCTAAGAATGGCCTCACTTGGCGGGCCGGTCAGCGAAGAAGAGGGGACTGCGACCAGGTCAGCGTCCGCGGCGTCGGCCAGCGCACCGGTCGCGGTGACGAAGGCACCTGCCCCCGCTGACAGGGGCACCTCCGGTGTTTCGGCACACACCAAGTACTCGAATCTTGGTACGCCATCGGCAGAGCGGTCGACGCCGAATACCTCCGCCAGAACGCCCAACTCAAACAAAGACACCGGTGGTTGCAGGATGACGGCAATCTTCTTCAGCACCTCACCATCATATGGCCGAATTTTGTCTATAAACAGCGTTTACGCCACTTTCGCTGCAGAGCTTGACGCTGGACCATTGCTACTATGCCTACTCAACCAGCCGTCAGCCCGACCTTGATGTACGGGTATTCCGGCCCTATGACTGCCTGGACCACCCACGGTGACGGGATCAAGTTCTCACCCCGGCTGACCCCTACACCGCGGCGAAACGCGCGCTGATCCGGATCTGTGGGAATGGTAATCAACACCGCGCACGAACCGGCTTCCGCCTATGGTTGGCCGCCCGCGAACCCGCTACGCAGAAAGACATTGAGATTTTCCAAACCCGCCGGGTGCCCCGGCTGGTTTGTCCTTCGCGGACGTTGAGACCGGGAAGGCCTGAGACATCCGCATCCAGAAGAAACGAGAAACCCATGAATAAAGCAGCAACAGTCCCGCTCGGCGACGGCCTCACGGTCAGCCCCCTAGGGTTCGGCGGCATGGCCCTGACCCCGGTGTACGGCGAGGTGAACCCGGCCGACGCCCTGCGGACCCTCCACCACGCGGTGAATGCCGGCGTGAGCTTCATCGACACGGCGGACATTTACGGCGGCGGCAGCAACGAGGAGCTGATCGCCCGGCTCCTCCGAGAGCGGCGAAGCGAGGTCCAGCTCGCCACCAAGTTCGGCCTCGTCGACGGGCCGGCCGAGGGCCGCCGCGAGGTCAGGGGCGATGCGGCTTACGTGAAGCAGGCGGTGGACCGCAGCCTGCAACGGCTGGGCACCGACACCATTGACCTGTACTACATGCACCGTCGTGACCTCCGCGTTCCGATAGTGGAGATTGTGGAGGCCATGGCGGAGCTTGTGCAGGCCGGCAAGGTGAAGCACCTTGGCCTGTCCGAGGTGACGGCCGAGGAACTGCGCGAGGCGAGCAGCATCCACCCGATCGCCGCGGTCCAGAGCGAATGGTCCATCTGGAGCCGCGACGTGGAACGCCACGTGGTGCCCGCCGCCGCCGAACTCGGGGTGGGCTTTGTGCCCTATTCGCCGCTGGGCCGGGGATTCCTCACCGGCACCGTGGACGCCTCGACGCTGGGCAGCACCGACTTCCGCCACACCATCCCCCGGTTTGCCGAGGCGGCCCTGGAAACCAATCAGGCCGTGGTCGCGGCCCTGCAATCCGTCGCCACCGAGCTGGAGGCAACCCCCGCCCAGGTGGCCCTCGCCTGGCTCTTCGCGCAGGGCCGGAAACTGGGGCTGCCCGTAGTCCCCATCCCCGGCACCCGCAAGGCGCACCGGATCGATGAAAACCTGGGCGCCCTGTCGCTCGACTTCACAGCAGCGCAACTGAAGACGCTCGACTCCGCCGCGGACGCCGTTGTCGGATCCCGCTCCGCAGACCCCAGCTTCGTGTCACAGGGGCGTGAATAGCATGTCCGCCATGTACCGGAACGGCGGCCCCATGACTGCCTGGACAACCGAAGGTGACGGGATCGACAAGATCTCACCACGCCAGCTGCCGATACCGACACCCGGCCCTGGGGAAGTGCTCGTGAAGATCGCCGCGCTGTCCCTTAACTATCGGGACCTGTTGGTCATTGGGGGTAAGGGTGGTTGGAAGCCGGCCCACCGAGTGGTGCCAGTTTCCGACGCGGTGGGCACGGTTGTCGGCGTCGGCGAGGGCACAGACCGATTCGCCGTCGGCGACCGGGTCTCAGCGATATTCCTACCCAAGTGGCAGTCCGGTCCGCTCACACGTGAGACGTACGTGACCCCGACCGGCGGCCCGGCTAACCGCGGCATGCTTGCCGAATACGTCACGATCGATCAGGACGAGGCCGTGAGCGCACCACGCACTCTTGTCGATGAGCACGCCGCAACGTTGCCGGTCGCTGCCCTTACCGCCTGGCACGCCGTCGTGCGCCGCGGACGCATCCACCGAGGCCAAACGGTTCTCATTCACGGCACCGGCGGCGTTTCGTTGTTCGCGCTGCAGTTCGCTCTCGCACTTGGAGCGGTCCCCATCGTCACTTCCAGCAGCGACGAAAAAATCCGCAAATTGCACGCGCTGGGTTCCCTCACAACGATCAACTACCGGAAGACTCCCGATGTGGCCGCGGAAGTCCTAAGACTTACGGGTGGGGAGGGCGTTGACCACGTCATCGAGACGATTGGCGGCGAGAACCTTAACCACTCCCTGGGGGCCGTGAAAATCGGGGGAGCCATCGCCTTCATCGGGCTCATCGCCGGTTTGGCGGCGCTTATCAACACCTACGAGTTCGTCAGCAAAAACGTGACCATTCATGGCGTCGAAACCGGATCGCGGGAAATGTATGAGGAAATGGGTGCGTTCATCGACCTACACGCCATCCGCCCCTTGGTCTACTCGACATACACAGTCGACAGGATCCACGAGGCACTCAAGCACCTGGAAGATGGCCGGCACTTCGGCAAGATCGTGATCACAATGCCGTCTTCCCCGCTGCCCGGGTGACTCTTGGCCGGCGCTCACGCTACGCTCACCTTCGAGGCAGGAAACGCCCCGGAGGGGTGCATCACGGAGAGCGACCACAGGCCCGGGAAGAAACGCGCCCCACGAGGAAGCCGAGGTCGTCACGTGCAGAACGTGCTGCCTCGATCAGATCTGTCCCGTCAGTCGTCAACAGTCTGAGGGCGCCGGTTTCTGGCTCTAATATGGGGGCTGCGAGTTCACAAGAGCACTCAGCTTCGACTTCCGGTCCACTGGACCCCCTGTGGGCGGCACATCCGGTTCTTCAACGTCTTCGACGAATACACGCGCACGCCGCTGGCGCACATCCCGTGCCGGTCGTTCAAGGCCTCCGACGTCGTCGCGGTGCGGGAGCGCATCATCGCCGAAACCGGCCACCACACCGGCCTACGTCCGCAGCGACAACGCGCCCAATTTCACCGCTGAGGTGCTGGTCAGCTGACGCAACACCGCCGGCGTGTCCACCACATTCATCGACCCGGGATTGCCCAGGCAGGATGGCGCCGTCAAATCATTCAACGCCCACTTCAGAAGGGAACAACTCTCCGGAGAAACCATCGCCCCCATGGTCGAAGCCAAACGGTGGTGGGAAGCCTGGACCCAAGAAAACCAATTAGCTATCGCGTAGACGCCGGATTGCAACGGGGGCCCAGCACGGCCAGGTGAGAGCATCGGCTGATTTTGGCGAGAGGAGGTCGACGGATCGGATGCTTCTGTGGGGGCGCGAGTCCCTCATGGAGTCACGCAGTTGGCTTCTGGATCTTGCCAAGGACTCGCGACAGTAGCAGGAGGTCCTCGTCGGTGAGGGTGGACGCGAACTTACTCTCGATCGCGCGGATGTAAACCGGGGCCGAGGCGCGGAATTCGGCCAATCCGGCCTTCGTGATGACAGCGTATGCCGAGCGGCGGTCGTCAGGGTGGCCCTCTTTGGTGACCAGGCCTCGGGTGGCCAGTTCGTCTACGAGCCGGCTGACCCGCGTTCGGCTAAGGACGACTCGTTCTGCGAGGTCGCTCATCCTCAGTCGTCCCTCTGGTTCGGCTTCCAGCTCGAGCAGAACGTCATACCACGACAACGGTAACCCGGTCCGACTTTGGACTTCCTTGTCCAGGATTGGGACAAGCGCGGCGTGTACTTGGAGCAATGCGCCCCAGGCATCGGAGGCGAGCTTCTTTCGGGAGGGCATGAGTTCATCCTATTCAATGTTGCGTGCACACGCACCCTCCATTATAGTTGTGTGCACACGCACATAAATATAGAAAGAAGGCATCATGATCGAACTCATCAGTCGCGACGAACTCCAGTTGGCAATCGACTCGGGAACTGTCACCGTAGTCGATGCGCTGGGGGGCATGTACTACGAGCAGCAGCACCTGCCCACGGCGCTGCCACTCGTAGAAGCTGACGTAGCGGCACAGGCACCGAGCCTGCTCCCGGACCGGAACGCTGCGATCGTTACCTACTGCTCCAATGAGTCCTGCCCGAATAGTCAGAGCGTAGCGAACCGACTGACGGCGGCTGGGTATACCAACGTGCGCAAGTACCGCGAAGGCATTCAGGACTGGGTAGAAGCGGGTCTGCCGATCGAATCCGGCGCGTTCATCAACTCCTAACGCTGTCGCCGATCGGATCGGCCCCGCCGTAACCGCGGAATCCTCCAGACCTTCTGTGGGGGCCGCCGATGCAACGGGCCGAAATGGGGGCGCCTCACCGTGACGCCGCTCCATGGAAGGGTGAAACCCTTCAGCGAACCGGGGCAGGTGGGGCGCTGGGGGACCGGCTTACTAGACGCACCTCGCGGCGGGGACGACGCTCTGGTATCCGGTCTTCCAGCTCCGCCACAGGCCAGTTCGCAGGACCGGGCTGTTGGGGGAGGCAAGAGGAGTATTCGTCGGTCATTTGAGGTGGGTCCGGCGACCTGGCCGTTTAGATGCTGGG